>JBOGVG010000107.1:0-28372 GCA_050692435.1 Actinomycetota bacterium | reverse complement strand
GCTCCGGAGGCCCGGGAGGACGCGCCGACGATCGGCGGCTCTCCCCCGCCCATGCGCTCGCCCGCGCGCGAGCGGCGGCCCACGCCCCTGGACCCGTATCCCGAGCCCCGGCAGGAGGAGGAGAGCGGCGACGAGAAGTCGTACCCGCCCGAGCTCGGCACCGACGCCATCGCCATCCTCGAGGGGCGGACGTTCATGTTCTCCGACTCCCTGGGTGACGTGCCGCCGGGATCGATCGGCGGGCTGCTCCACGATGACACCCGGTTCCTCTCGCGGTGGGAGCTCACTCTGAACGGCCGGCCCCTGTCGCTCCTGAAATCCCGGGTCGTCGACTACTACTCGGCGGCCTTCTTCCTCACGAATCCCGACCTCCCGGAGATCCGGGGGAACAGCCTGTCGGTCCGGCGATTCCGGTTCGTGGGCGGCGGGCTGCACGAGCAGATCGGCGTGTTCAACTCCGCCACCGAGCCGGCGCCGTTCGAGCTGCGGCTTTCGGTAGGCGCCGATTACGCCGACCTGTTCGAGGTCAAGAGCTCCGTGCGCGACCGCAGCGACAAGACCGACCGGGAGCACGATCCGGCCGAGGGACTGCTGCACTTCCACTACGAGAACGCCGGCTACGTGGCCGAGACGAACGTGGAGGTGGCGCTGAGCGGGATCCAACGGGGGGTGAACGCCTCGACCCCCATCGGTCGCGAAGGGCTCGAGGCGCAGTTGCCTCGCATCGACGGCGACGACCTGGTGTGGGACGTCGAGCTCCCGTCGCGGAGCGCGCTTGCCATCGTGCTCCGCGTGACGGTGCGTGTGAACGAGCGGGTGCTCGAGCCGATGCACGATGAGTTCGGTGACGAGCAGGAGCACGCGGAGGGCGCCTTGACCACATGGCTGGAAGAGGTACCGCGCTTCCGGTCGGACAACGCCGTCCTGAAGAGCGTATTCGACAAGTCCATCGTGGACCTGGCAGCGCTGCGGATCACCGGCGAGCTTCGCGGCGAGGACTACATCCTTCCGGCGGCCGGCCTGCCGTGGTTCATGACCCTGTTCGGCCGGGACACCCTGATCACGTCGCTCCAGACGACCTGGGTCGGCCCCGAGCTCACCCGGGGGGCGCTGCACCTGCTGGGGGCCCTCCAGGGCACTGAGGTCGACGAGTTCCGGGACGAGGAGCCCGGGAAGATCCTGCACGAGGTGCGGAACGGCGAGCTCACGGTGCTCGGGGAGAAGCCCCACAGCCCGTACTACGGCACGGCCGACGCCACGCCCCTGTACCTGATCCTGATGTCCGAGTACTGGCGGTACGGCGACGACCACGAGTTCGTCCGGTCGCGGTGGGACCAGGTGCTGGCGGCGGTGGAGTGGATCGACCGGTACGGCGACCGCGACGGCGACGGGTACGTCGAATACCAGACCCGCTCCTCGCAGGGCCTGGGGAACCAGTGCTGGAAGGACTCGTGGGACGGCATCCAGTACTCGGACGGGACCGTTCCCTACCTACCCATCGCCACGGCCGAGATCCAGGGCTACGTGTACGACGCGAAGCTTAGGGTGGCCGAGATGGTGGAGGCCCTGATGGACGACGCGGAGCTGGCCTCACGGCTGCGGAAGGAAGCCGACCTGCTCCGCGAGCGGTTCAACCACGACTTCTGGTCCGAGGAGCGCGGCGGCTACTACGTGGTCGGCCTGGACGGTGACAAGAAGCACATCGACTCCATGACCTCGAACATGGGCCATCTGCTGTGGTCTGGGATCGTGCCCGAGGACCGGGCCCGGATCGTCGTGAACCACCTGATGTCCGATGACATGTTCTCCGGATGGGGCGTCCGCACGATCTCCAGGCAGGACGGCGGGTACAACCCGATCGGCTACCACGTCGGGACGATCTGGCCCCATGACAACTCGATCATCGCCATGGGCCTGGTCCGGTACGGGTTCCGCGACGAGGCCAACCGCATCGCCCTGGCGCAGCTCGAGGCCTCCATGTACGGCGACTCCCGTCTGCCCGAGGCCTTCGCCGGCTTCGACCGGAGCGTCGGTCGGTTCCCGGTGCCCTACCCCACCGCGTGCAGTCCCCAGGCCTGGGCCACCGGCGCCCCGTTCGTGTTCGTGAAGACCATGCTCGGACTGGACACGAGGGACGGCGCCGTGGTGATCGACCCCAGGGTCCCGGACGAGATCGGCAGGATCTTCGTCCACGGGATGCACGCGTTCGGGACGCACTGGGACGTCGAGGCGGTCGGGACGAACGGCAACGTCCGCCTGACCCGGTAGGGGTGCCGAGGGTCGCCCGGGTCGCCGCCATGTCGGAGCTGTCCTTCTCCAACCTGCTGTGGGTGTGTGCGATCGCATTCCTCGTCCCGCTTCTCCTGGGCTTCTTCCCCGGCGTCCGGATCCCCGCCGTCGTGCTCGCGCTGGCCTCCTGTCGGTGCTGGTCCTCCCCACGGCCGCGCTGTTGGTTCTTCAGCCGGAGCCCGCGGCTACCGCTGCTCCTTCCAGGCCCTGAACACCCCGAGCAGCTCCTGCTTGCCCTGGGCGGGGATCTCGTCCTCGGTGAGCATCCCGGTGAGCTCGATCGTCATCCGCATCTGCTGGAGAAAGCTCGTGCAGCCGTCGCACAGCGCGAGGTGGTCCTCCAGGCGCACCCGGTCGTGCTCGGCGAGCGCCCCCTCCAGGTAGTCGGTGATGAGCTCCACCAGCTCCTTGCAGGCCAGGGCCTCCGGCGTGCTCACGTCACCACCGTCTCCTCGTGCAGGTACCCATCCAGCGAGCGCCGGACCTTGGAACGGGCGCGGTGGAGGAGCACACGTTGGTTCGTCTCGGTGATGTCGAGGGCGTCACGTACCTCGGCCGACGTCCATCCCAGGACGTCGCGGAGCCGGATCACCTCGCGCTGGTTGGGGGGCAGCCCATCGATGGCCTCGCGCACCCGGTCCAGGGTCTCCCCGGCCAGCAGCCGCTCCTCCGGGACTCCCTCCCAGCTCGCCGGCGCCCCCTCGATCCAGTGATTCGGCCACCGGTCGCCGGCGGGCCGGAACCGGTCCGCGTCCACGGCCGGCTCGGCCTCCGGGTCCGGGCTCCACAGCGAGGAGAACGGCACGGTCCGGCTCTCCCGCTGGCCCCGGGTCTTGGCCGTGTTCACCAAGATCCGGAAGATCCAGGTCCGGAGGGACGACCGGCCCTGGAACCCGTCCAGCCCTTTCAGGACCCCCAGCCAGGCCTCCTGCACGACGTCCTCGGCGACGGCGCGGGTGGAGACGTACATCATGGCCAGGCGGAGCATGGCCGGCCCGTACCGCTCGACCAGCATCATGAAGGCCCGCTCGTCGCCGGCCCGGAGCGCTTCGACCAGCAATAGGTCCTCCGAGGGGGCCACGACGGTCCGATCGTCGGTCACGGGTCGAGCTTATCGGCGTGGCGAGCAGGCCAGGGAGGGGAAGCGGGCCTTGGTGTGGCGGAGCTAGGGGCGAGCGGCGCCCACGTAGACGCTCCACAGGATGGCCCGGACCTGGACGACCATCCCGGTGTGGGGGGAGTCGATCATCCGGCCGCCACCGACGTACATGCCGACGTGGTGGATGGGGGAGTAGAAGAACACCAGGTCGCCCGGCTGGAGGTCCTCCCGTGCCACGGGGGGTAGCACGTCGTACTGCATCTGCGAGGAGTGGGGGAGCGAAACGCCGGCGTGGGCCCACGCCCACATGGTGAACCCCGAGCAGTCGAAGCCGGTCTCGGGGCTGGAGCCGCCCCACTGGTACGGCGTCCCGATCATGGAGTAGGCCGCGTCGATGGCGGCTTGGGCGCTGGGGTTGGGGGCCGGCGGCGTCCCGCCCGGCGGCGGGGAGACCCAGACCGTCGCCGATGAGGCGGCCGAGGTGGCCGAGGCGGCGCTCCGGGCGGCAAGGGCGTCGTGGTATCGACGGTTCAGCTCCCCGTACAGGGTCTTCGTCTCGGCGATGCCACCCCGGATCTCGGACTCATTCGCCCGGAGGCCCCCCACCACCTGTTGCTGCTCGTGTAGTGCCATAACGAGCTGATCTGCCGCCCACGTCGCCCGCTGCCGTGCGGTGGCGGCCATAGTGGCGGCGTCCGAGTTCGCCTGGGCCAGGCTGCCGATGAACTCGAGCCTGTCCGAGAACTCGGCGAAGGAGGTCGCCCCAAGGAGGATCTCCAGCTCCGAGCCGACGCCCTGGTAGGCCTGCGCCGCCCGGGCGTTGAGCTCGGAGAGCGCCCGCTCGGCCGTGGCCCGCGCCCTCTCGGCTTGCGCGCGGACCTGAGCCAGTTGCGACTGGATCTCGGCCAGCCGGACCTGCCCCTGGTCGTACTGCTCGACGAGGAGCGAGAGCCGCTCGTTCAGCGCGTCGAGCTTTTCCTTTGCCGCCCGAACATCTTGCGGGGATGGAGCGGCCGAAGAAAGGGTCGTGCCGGCCGCCGAGAGGGAAAGCGCGAGCAGCAGGGCGAGTGAGCCCCGAGCGATTCGGCCGCGGCCTTCCGTCCCGTCTGCCGGCATAGAAAGAAGAGGACTGCCTGAGCAGTCCGGGCCAAGGCTACCGGGCCGCGCCGGGGCCGGTCAAACACCTTTGAGCAGGCGATAAACTAGTTGGACGGCGGGACTTGAACCCACGACGTCAGCGTCCCGAACGCTAGCCCCCCAGAGGCATGTGCACCCACCAGCACTTTCAAGAAGACCCGAGGTAGAGGGCCATGTGCAGGCGGAGGAAGGCGTGCATGGGGTGGACGTGTTAGAGGGTGGAACAAAGCGCAGCATAGCTCAGAGATCGATCGACCACCCCCGCTCTTTCAGGCTGCGTGCTAGCACGGACTCCTCCCATGAGGGCATCTCGTCGGGCGTCCTCCCATCCGGTCGTGGTGAGCACCACGAGGATGGCTGAGGCCCCGTTGAATTACACCCTGCAAGTAAGTGGCAGCCCTCGAAGAGGGAGATTCGTTGAGCAAGATCGGGCGCATACTACCTGTCGATGGACAACGTGTACGTGGAGCGAAAGCCGCGGATCGAGAAGTTGGCGGCTTCGGGGGTAGGCTCGGTCGATGAATCCAAGGGAAGGCAGCGAGTTCATCGATCCGCGGGCAGCGTTGCGGCAAGAGTACGAAGCGGCCGTCGAGAATCTGCGGCGTGAAGCCGGAGACCCATGAACACTTCGCGACAAGTGGCGCTTCTGGAGAGCCCGTCGCCGTCTCTGGAGGGACAAAGTCGTGAAGCCGGGTCGAAGCGCGAGCTGGTAGTCGCCACGCCATCCGACGAAGCAGGTCCACGGGTAAGGAACGTTGTCAACGGACGAAGAGGGTGCCTCGTTGGCGGGGCTAGAGATAGTCGGCGAGGTCGGCCGCGAGTTTCGGCCCGAGCTTCGCCGGAACTCGGTCGGCCCACCACCCGCCACTCCAGTACGGGTGTTCGACGGCCCTCGTGGCTGCCATGAACCGCCTATCCCACGGCCGGACTCGGGCGGCGAGCCGGACCGCGAGGTCCGATGGAAGCTCATCGATCGCGCGCTGGATGATCTTCCGTGAGTCGAGGTCGTTCTCCCATTCATACTCGTCGTCGTCGTAACCGGCCTCGATCTGTTGGACTAGCCACTGCCACTTCGCCTCACACCGCTTGATCGTTGCTGTCGGCGAGAGCCGGTTCTCGGCTCGCCAGCGGCCTTCGAGGTGTGCGTAAGTCCCGGCCTCATCGGGCGCCGGTTCACTTGGCCTTATCTGTCCGCGCGATTGCATCAGCTAGCAATCGTAGCGGTGCCCATCCAGCCTCGCCCTGCGCTCGCGACCCAACGCGGCCCCGGGCAAGGTCTCCGGTTTAGGAAAGCTGTCCGCGGATCGAGAAGGTGGCGGACGGTCTAGTCGAGGGGGGGAGGCGGTCCTCCACGTGATCGAGCGGATCGTGGCCCCGCTTGGCATTCGGGTCGATGGGTCATCGCCTTGGGTGGATGCGCGACTGTCAGAGGGCAGCAGTGTCCATACCCGATGGGCGACGAGGAGCACAATCACCCCGAACGTGACCCACGAAGTCATGGACGCGATGGTACAGGTCCCCGCCGGACGGTCCGGCTTTGGGCATCCCGTATCCCCCTGCGAGGTCCAGACGCATCGAGCCCGTACGAACCCACTAAAGGGCACGGGGTTCACTGACTAAAGGGGCACGGGTCACTGACCGATGAGGGGATCGCTATGGCCCCCGAGACCAAGCGCTACGTGACGCGGGCGGCGGTTACGATACGCGCCGTCTTCGGCATCACGTTTCCCATCCTCGGCTTGGCCTTGCTTCAAGAGTGGAACAATGGTCGCATGGCCGGGGTCGAGCATCCATCCTACCCTGTTCAGGCGGTGGTCCTGTTCGCGGTCGGCATGTGGGACCTCGTTGGGGCGCTTCGAGCCGGCATCTGGGCTGACCCCGACGGCATCACCGTGAGGGATACCGTGCGCACGCGACGGATTGCTTGGGCCGACATCGCATCGTTCAAGATGGACGCGTTCTCCGGTGTAGCCGCGAAGTGCCTTCGCGTACACCTTCGCAACGGCAAGGCCATCAGAGTGTGGAGCATCCTGGAGCCAAGGTTCGGACGGAAGTACAAGACCTCGATCGTCCAGGAACTGAATGATGCACTCGTGAGGGCGATGATGCCTGCCCGCCCTGACGCTCGCTGACCCCGCCACACTGAAGCGACAGGCTGTACTCCGATCCGCCAGCTCGATCGAACAGATGCGCGTACGTCTGGAGTCAAGGTGGGCAGGCCGATTGCGGGATCGTCACCTCCGGCGTCTCGGACTTGATGATCTCACCTTCACGCGGGCGTTCAGAAGCAACGCGCCGAACGGTGGGTTGATGTGGGGATCGATCTGCGTCCATTCGGTGGTGGAACGAGGTTCGAGCGTGACGGGAGATATGCCAACCCGACCGAACTCGTCAGAGTCACGAAGATCGACGGTGATAGGAGTGTCACACGGGTTGTGGACGGTGAAGGTGTAGCCCTGGTCACAAGCCGTCAGGGAGAGACAGACGACCACCAGGAAAGCTGGGACAACCCTCACGCCTCCTTATACGTCATCCGTTCGCGGCATCGTTCGGGCAGTAGGTACGGGGTGCGGCGTTTCGGTGGGCCGTTCACCTCGAAGTCTTCTCCCGACGAGGGAGATTCCTCGTCGGTGGGAGGACGGTAGCCGGCGCGGCTCGCGACGGTCTTGGCTCGATGATGAGGCCGTGGCCGCGAGCCCGCGCCCACGTCGGCCGTCAAGGCAAGCCGACGGTTGGCGCGGACCCGCTGCCTGATTGGCGCCGCGCGGAGCGGGGTCCAGCACCCCTGTGAGGAAACCCCCGCCCCCGGCGCCACGCCGAGCGCGATGACGTGGTGCGCCTTGACACCACGCGCCCGGACGTTCTGGTGGTGCGGGGGAGCGCCGCCGCCTCTGGAACGAGAAGGTGCTTTGACCGACCCGAAGCGCCAACTGGGTAGGTCACGCACAAGGAATGTTGTCCGCGGATCGAGAGGGTGCGCATCGACGGAACAAGGACCCGCCGCCGGGCTTGACTCGCTAAGCCGTCTCATCGAGTGTTGCCCGGGCGCTCCGCCAGACGTCCTCGAACTCGTCAGCGGAGATGTCCTGGTGCGGAAAGTCCGGGTCCGGCCACGTCGGCATTGGGTGTTCCGCGAGCCCGCCGTAGCGTGCCGCGTACTGTCGCACAGCATCGAGGCCGTCGGTTCCGGCGTCCGGCCACTCACTCAGGGCAGCCGCAGCGATGGGCGTTCGCATGGGCCCCTGGAGCTCGACCTGTCGGAGCACCCAGCCGTCTTCGTCAAACTCGAAATAGAAGAGGATGTCCTGGTCCTCCCAGTACGACTTGAGCCACAGGACGGGCGGTTTGAGGTGCTTCACCATATGTCGCCCCCTCCTCCGCCTGAGCAGATTACCGACGGCGGATCGTCGTCCGGCGACCGCTCCGAGGAGGGGGACGCCTGCGTGCCCAAGCTTGTTCCGCGAGAGTTCGTCTACGTTTATGGAACGTTTTCCGCGGATCGAAAGGGTGGGTACGCAGCCCCGGACGGACTTCGCGCTAGCCTTGAGGCCATGGCTCCTATTGAAAATCCGCCTCCTGACCCGGATGGCCGACCTCACATCTGGCACGATTTCGGGACTCCTGACTGGCCCGAGGTGGATCTGGGGCGCAGCATCGGCAGCGCGGATAGCATCAGCGAACAAGAGCTTGAGCTTAGCGAAGGCCTCGGAGTGGTCCTGTTCGAGGACGAAGGGGACGAATGGATGCTCGTCGACGCGATCGTGGATCGGTTCAACCCGCAAGGTGGGTACGGTGGTAGCTGGATCGTGCGCGTGGATTGGTCGACGTTTCGCCGCATGCCAAAGCCCGGGGGACCATAGCGGACTCCGGGAGCGTCTGGGCCTTCTTCCCGGGGTGTGACGGACGGGCGGCCCATGGTGAGCCTAGGCACCGAGAGAGGCCGCCCGACTTACCGAGTTGCGATGATGCTCGATGGGGCAGACCCGGCATCGCGGTCTCCCGGCTACAACAGACCGGTGTACGGATAAGGGCCGTTGTCGGCGGATCGCGACGGTGCCGGTCCGGAGTCTCTGAGCGCTCGGACGGACGATTGCCCCGAGAGACTCAGGCACTAGACTGGGAGCGGCTGCCAGGCTGGCCATTCACTCTCCGATTGCGTGAGCTTCTCTGTCGGACCACCGTTCGGAGAGACGACACTCACCCATTCATCTACAGCGCCGCCGCCGAAGATCTGGTCCAGGTAGACGATCATGCTGCCGTCGGGCGACCAGGAGGGATAGAGCTCCCAAGGGTTGTGCCCAGAGAGCTCGGTCGCATCACTCGTAATCTGCTTCGGTTCGCTGCCGTCGCTCCCGATGACCCAGAGCTCCAGCTTCCCCGCCGGTCCTTCCTCGTCGCTGACGTAGAGAATCGATGCGCCGTCGGGTGACCATCTCGGCATCGTGTGGGTGGCGCTCCCATCGGTGATGGCCTCCTGAAGGGTGCCGTCGGACGAGATGGTCACGAGTCTGGTGCCCGATGGCGTTCGCTGGGCCAAACACAGGCGTGTGCCGTCCGGCGACCACGTCGGATAGGAACCTTCAAGGGTGGTCGACTCCGCTTCGCCATCGAGGGACACGATCCGGACCTCGGGCTGGCCACCAAACGGATCGACCGCGAACGCAATCCGCTCCGAGTCCGGAGACCACGCGATCCCGCGCACGACGGTGCCGGGGTCGATGACCTCGGGAGTCGGGAATACGGTGGGATCCCGGAACGGCTGCCATGGCCTCTCATCGGGTGAGGTAACCGCTCTTGCGTGCGATCCGTTCCCGTCCATGACCCACAACGCGGCCGCCCCCCGGCTGAACCGGAAGAACGCTATGCGTCGCCCGTCGGGTGACCAGACCGGCGACGCGTCCAACGAGCCGGAAGTGAGCCGCTGCGTCTCGCCGGTTTCCACGTCGACCACAGCGATCGAGGAATGCCCCAGGAAGAAGTCACCGTCGACGTACGCGAGATGCCGGCCGTCGGGGGACCAGTCAAGGAACGAGACTTCTAGAGCGTCGGGGCCCTTGATCTGGGGAGGGGGCGAGGCCGTCGATCCCTGTGGCCCTACGTACTGCAGGCCGGCCAAGAACTCAACGTACGCGACGACCCCGTTGTGAACTGTGGCTCCTTCAGCCGTGTCTGGATCACTTGCGCGATCGCGCATGTTGCACGCCGTCATGACGGCGACGGTTGCTGTTGCAGCGGCGGTGTGACGCACCCACCCCCGAGGCGCTGCCAGCGCGAAGAAGAGATTCGACATGTCCTAGACCATCGGCTCGAGCAGGCGGATTCTGGACTCGCACGGTGTGCTCGTACACGACGGTAGCTCCGCGGCACCCGGAATGGGTGAGGCCTCGCCCCGCCGGTCTACGTTTTAGGAGCGTTGTCCGCGGATCGAGAAGATGACTGGGCGGGTGCGCGGGTTCAGAGGTGAGATTCCCATTCGGCGATGGGAACGGAACTGGCGACGATCTCGGCCATCCGTCTCCAGAGAGCCGAAGTAAATTCACCCGGCACCGTCGAACCCGGAATCCACATTTGGTCGAACATCCTTCGCACCTGAGAAGACCAAGCACCTGCCCCTTCCGGCCACCCGACAGCCGTGAGTATCGCGTCGCGCGCCTCGGAGGTCCGCGCGTGATCGGCATTGTGAAGCTCGCGGGCGAGTTCAAGACCCTGGAGGAACATCTCCTCGATTCGTAGCTCGTCTTCAGGTGTTCCTCGACGGTTCTCGGTCGCCTTCGTAAGGACGGCCAGGTGGCCAAGAGCACGCGTGCAGAAGGTTTCCGCATGACCGTCCGATACCTGCCTCCCGGTCGAGGGGCTGCCCACAAATCTCGCACGGATGATGCATGCCGATAGGGTATCGGCCGGCCGCCGCTGGCGCGCAAACTGAGTCAGATGCCTTCGTCATAGGTCTACGCGTAAGGAACGTTGTCCGCCCATTAGCGGGGTGCAGGCCCGAGAATCCTCTAGCACCACGAGGTCACGCCGATAGCCGCTGCCGCCCAGATACGATCCGCCTCCGCCCCGACAGGTCGCCGTAGACCGAGCAGAACCGACCGCCCGTTTCTCCGGTCACCCTTAACGAAGACCCGTGTCTGGCGTCCGGGGTAGTTAGGAGTGGAGGGACGGCGAGGGCGTGCTCGATGACGAGGGGCGGCGAAGGTTGGAGTCGGCCTACCGGGAGTTCGGAAGTGAGCTGTGGCGGGCGATTCATGCGTTCGCCGGCGGGCGTCAAGACGTGGCCGACGAGGCCGTGGCCGAGGCCTTCGCCCAGGCAGGTCGGCGCGTCGAGGCGATCCGGTCGCTGCGGCCGTGGATCTTCCGCGCTGCCTTCCGGATCGCGTCCGCGGAGCTCGGGCGCGTCCGTCGCGCTTCATCTCTCTCCGAGGTCGGCGACGCGCCGGCGGCCGAGGAGGGCTCGGGAGCGATCCTCGAACGGCTCGCGGGGCTCAGTCCTCGGCAGCGCCGCGTGTTCCTGCTCCGTGACGTGTTGGGCTACTCGACGAGGGAATCGGCGGAGCTGCTGAGCGTGAGCGACGTCTCGGTCCGCGTGCATCTGCACGCCGCGCGTCGTCGGCTCCGGGAGCTCCTTTCGACGGAGCGTGAGGCATGACCAGACCGGTGTTGCCGCCAGATGAGCCGCCTGACCTGTGGCCGGAGATCGAGCGACGGCTCGGGGAGTCGCACCCGGTCCGCCGGGGGACGGGGCGGGCGGCCGCCGCCGTGGCCCTGCTGGTCTTCGCCGCCTCCGGCCTGCTCGTATGGCGAGCGTTCACCCCAGGAAACGACGACAGGCGGCCGGTGGCCGGACCTCTCGATGCGATCCCCGAGGGCTGGACCCGTCTTTCGGATCCGCCCGAGGTCCGGCCCGGCGCGGCGTACGTCTGGACCGGCTCGGAGCTGCTCGCGTGGGGCGGCTGCGACCCCTCTGTGCGGGACGAGTGCGTGCGGACGCGCGACGGCTACTCGTTCGATCCAGCCACGGAGCGCTGGTCCACGATCCCACCCGCCCCGACGGGGGGGGAGCATGCGCGAGCGGTGTGGACCGGCGACGAGGCCGTCTTCCTCTCGCTCGCCCTGGACGCGCACGTCGGCGGCGTCGCGTACCACCCGGCGACGGGGAGATGGCGCGCCATCGCCGAGGGCCCGATCGGGCCGCGCTTCGGGATCGTCACGGTGTGGACCGGGTCTCGGATCTTCGTCTGGGGCGGCGGGGAGCGGTCGGATCCGGCAACCGATGGCGCGCTGTATGACCCGGCGGCGGACCAGTGGACGTCGATCGCGCCGGGTCCACTCGGGCTGAACCAGGCGAGTGGCGTGTGGACCGGGAGCGAGGTGATCGTGCTCGGGTCGCTGCTCGACAACCGCAACCACGCCGAAACCGACACGTCCGTCGGCGCGGCATACGACCCGACCACCGACATGTGGCGGAGTCTCCCTCCGTCGGAGCTGTCCCCGCAGGCAGTCTCTGCCGTGTGGGCCGGCGACCGGATGGTGGCCTGGGACTACGAGACCCGGTCGCAGGAGTACGATCCGCCGAGGGACGCCTGGAGCCGGCCGATCAAGATGCCCCTCGACTCCAGCGAGTGCTACCCGGACAGCCTCGCGCTCGGTGATGTGGTGTTCGCCTTCTTCTGCGGCCGGGTCGGCTTGTACGACGCCGGTACCGCGGCGTGGGTGGAGATCCACGGTGGGATGCTCGACGAGGAGATCTGGTCCGACGCCTATGAGCGACGGCTGAAGCTCTGGCGGTTCGCCGATCTCGTCGCGGCGGGCGATGTCGCGTTCCTTGCCGCGCAGGGGATCACCCTGAGCGAGAAGGGGATCGCCTGCTACGGATGCCCCGGATCGCCGACCTCGCTTTGGGCGTACCGCCCGCCGGAGATCCAAACGTCCCCATCGCCCACCGCGGCGCCTCCGGAAGGAAAGCTCCTCCTACAGGCGGCTGGCCGGGTCGAGGTTCTCGATCGAGACGGCGTACGACGGGTCCTCGGTGACGACCTGTTTGCCCTCGATCTCTCGCCGGACGGCTCCTTGGCGCTGGTCTCGACGTGGCCCGGGGACCACGGCGACGAGGCAGAACTCCTGGTGGTGGATCTCGCGACCGGTGGGCGGTCCACGATCGCCACGACCAGGACGATCCCCTTACCGGCCCGCTGGTCGCCCGACGGGTCGATGATCGCGTACCGTGAGAACAACGTGCTCTGTCTCGTAGACATCGCCTCGGCATCTCCCTCCTGCATGCCCGAGCTGGGCCGCGTCTACTGGTTGGATTGGGCACCCGACAGCCGGCGGCTCGTCCTCGGCCTTCCTCCGCCCGAGCCGCTCACGGTCTTCGATAGCGTCTCCGGCGCGGTCACGCCGCTGGTCCGCTCGGACGACGACCAGGTCCTGCGGGCCCTCGAGGAGGTCGGGTTCGGACACGCCACACGCGTTCAGTTCGAGGGCCCCAGGTGGTCTTCGTCCGGACGCTACATCGCGACGCTGGCGATGGTCTTCGAGACCGTGGGCGGCACGGGGGGGAACATGGTCCTCGTCTTCGATTCCGGGGGGAACCTCGTCGCGCAAGGCAAGCCAGGAGGCGAGTTCTGGGGCGCCCGCGCCTGGTCCCCGACCTCGGAAGTCTTCGCCTACGGCTCAGGCGGCGGACAGAACGGGATCGTCGAGGTTCGCACCCTCGATCCAGACACGGGTGAGGACGTGGTCGTCTTCTCGACCGAGGCCACCGGAAGGGGAACCCTTCGTGACCTCGCCTGGAGCCCGAGCGGCCGGTGGATGGCCGTAGCGGCCGAGGTGGCCAACCAGAACACGTACTCATGGCGGATCTCGGTCGTGGACGTTTCGTTCCGGGAGGCCGTCGGAACGATCGACTTTCCAGACGTGAGACTGGTCGACTGGGGACCCTAGGGCGGCCTGGGGCCGTCCGCGTTGACAGCCGCAAGGGGAGGCCCAGACAGCCTTACGCACCCCACCGGAGGGCAACGCAGCAGACGCTCGTCGGTAGAGCTGAGCGGGGTCCTCGCCCGGCTCCATACGGCCGGCCCGGGTGGCCCTTCACCGACCCCTAGGATCTTGAATTCGACGGGGCGAACCACGTGCGGTCCGGCTATGCGGCGGCGGTGACGCACTCGTTCAGCCACGTCGCGCACTCCTGGGCCCGGTGAGCCCTGCGTCAGGGCAACACGAGGACGCGATGGACCGGCTGCAGCCCGGAGACGCGCTCGTCCCAGGTCGCGCCCTGATCGGTCGAGCCGTAGACGCGTCCGTGGGAGGTGCCGAACGCGGCGAAGGAGCCATCGGGCAGCGCGTCTAGGCAGTAGGTGTCGATGTTGTCGTCGAACCACTGGGGGAGCCCGGCTCGGCAGCGCTCGAAGGTGCCGCCGGCGAGGTTTCCCCGATAGACGGCGGCGCGTCCGCCGCGAGGCCCGTTCGAGGCGGACATCAGGACGGCCTCGCCGCAGACCGCGACGGCTCGCGAGTACCGCGCCTCCAGTCCGTCGGTCCGATACGTCCACGTGGCGCCGCGGTCGGAGCTCCATGCGACCCCGGCGGCGCACGCGGCGAGCACCATGCCCTCCGCGGTCGTGACGTGGTGGACGTCGGCGTCGACATCGATCGTCGGCGTCCACGTCTCGCCGCCATCGTCGGTCCGAGGGATCCCGCCGACGTGGACGTTGACGTAAACGTCGTCATCCCAGTTCGCCATCGAGCGGGTGTGGGGCGGCCCGCCCCACGGCGTGTACCAGGTCTCCCGGCCTTCCGCGTGGTCGAACGCGACGACCGGCTCGAGCGCCTCGCCGGCGAGCCGGAACAGGCGCGCCTCCGACGAGCCCACGAACACATCTGCACCGATAGCGGCGACACAGGTGGCACGAGGGTCGTCGAGATCTGTGACGTGGGACCAGTCGGCGCCGGCCGCGTGCCAGAGCTCGGACGCGTCGACGATCGCCCAGAACTCCTCGCCCGCGCGCCCGAGCACCGTCACGGACCGACCGGCGTGATCCACCGATCGCGGCTGCCCGTTGTCGTCCAACGTGTGCACCCCGTCCCGCGTCGCGACGAGGATCGTTGGCATGGTCCAATGCTCTCACCCGGCGCCGGTTGAGCCCGGAGCCTTGAGCGGATCGCTGTTTTCTGGTCCACCCCGCTCACCCGCCGCGCCTCGCAGGCGGCACGGTGTGAGCGCACGCCGTTCACGAGACCGCGAGTGGGGCCATGGCTCGAGGGAGGCCTCCTACAGGTGAAGGCGCCGGCCGGACGATCGCCGAGAGTGGGAGAGTAATGAAAAGAGGTCGTGAAGAAGCAGGCAGTTCAGCGAGGTCGGGAGGACACCATGACCTTCCTCAATCTGAGCCTCGGGAATCCGGTCGTTCGAGCGGCGGAGAGCATCACCGGCGAGCTCGGGGTCGTCGGGGCGCGGTTCATCATGGCGGGCGGTCCGTCGGAGGGGCGCTTCTCGCTTGTCGAGCACCCGATCGTTCCGCGGGGCCTCGCCGCCCCCGTCCACCTGCACACGCGCGAGGACGAGTTCTCGTTCGTGCTGGAGGGCCGCTGGGGGTTCCAGCTGGAATCGGATGTCGTCCATGCGGAGCCGGGCGATTTCGTCTACAAGCCGCGCGACGTGTGGCACACGTTCTGGAACGCCACGGACAAGCCAGCACGTCTCTTGGAGATCATCTCTCCGGCCGGCTTCGAGCAGCTCTTCGTCGAGCTCGCCGACCTGCGGCGGACCGACCCGGGCAACCTCGAGGCCGCCGCGGCGTTGGGGGCGAAGTACGGCGTCCAGAGCGATCCAGAGGCGACCGCTCGGGTTGTCGCCGAGCATGATCTGACCGAGCGGTTGGCGTAAGCCCCAAAGGCCGCGTAAGCAAGGGCGGTCTGTGGAGCGCGGCCCACCTCGGCCAGTTCCTGGGCGTGAGCAAGTGGGCCGTCTAGTGCTGGACCCGGCAGAGGACTGCTCCCCCCACCCTCTTTTTCTCCTGGTCGGGACGGCGGGATTTGAACCCGCGACCTCAGCGTCCCGAACGCTGCGCGCTACCAAGCTGCGCTACGTCCCGTATGGCGCCAGTCTAGCGGCTCGCCGCGGCCTCCGGCCGGGTAGGCTTTCGCCCCGAGCGACGAGGAGCGTGGCCGCGAGATGACCGTCCTTGCCTATCTACGCTTCGTCCTGGCCGGCGGGGCCGACCGGGAGTCCTTCGAGCGCGACCTGGCGGCCGTGACCAGGCTGGCCGAGGGCCAGCCTGGCTTCCGGTGGGGCGAGACTGGGCGGGACCCGTGGAACGATCGGAGGTACGTCGTCGTCTCGGAGTGGGACGAGGTCGACCAGGTCAGGGCGTTCGAGCACCACCCGGAGCACGAGGCCATCATCCACCGCTGGGAGTCCCGGTACGAGGAGGAGTTCGTCCACCGCCGGTTCGTCCCGTGGATCCGGCCGGAAGCGGACCAAGCCACGGCATGAGAGCTCCCCGATGAGGATCGCGCTGATCTGCCCTCCCTGGCTGGCCGTCCCGCCCAAGGGGTACGGCGGCATCGAGTGGGTCGTGGCCCTGGAGGCCGACGGCCTAGCCGAGGCCGGACACGACGTGACGCTGTTCGCCACGGGAGACTCGATCACGAAGGCCAGGCTCGAGTACGTGTTCGGGGAGGCGCCGGGGTCGAAGGCCATCAACGACATCATGCTCGACACGACGCACACCTTGTTCTCCCTCCGCGACGTCCGAGACCGGTTCGACGTCCTTCACGTGCACACGCCGTTTTCCGCGCTGGCGGCGGCGATCGAGACGCGCGTGCCCACGGTGCACACCCTCCACGGCTCGTTCACGCCGGAGATGAACCGTCTGTATGGGCTGGTCGGGGATCGGGCGTGGTTCGTCGCGATCAGCGAGGCGCAGAAGCGCTTCAACGAGACACTTCGATACGGCGGCGTCGTGTACAACGGCATCGACATGGACTTCTACGCCCTCCAGGAGGAGAAGGAGGACTTCGTCCTGTTCCTGGGGCGGGCGGCGCCGGAGAAGGGGTGGCGGCGCGCGATCGAGGCGGCCAAGCGCTCCGGCGACCGGTTGGTATCGGCCGTGAAGATCGCCCATTGGACGGAGGAAGAAGAGTGGGAGACGAACATCAAGCCCAACCTCCCCCCGGACGCAGAGGTCATGGGCGAGATCCCGCAAGAGGAGAAGATGGACCTGCTCCGCCGAGCCAAGGCCGTGCTGTTCCCGATCGACTGGCCCGAGCCGTTCGGTCTGGTCATGACGGAGGCCATGGCGTGCGGGACGCCGGTCATCGCCACGGCCCGGGGGTCGGTTCCCGAGGTGATCGAGGACGGGGTCACCGGGTGGATCGTCTCCGTCGAGAACTACGCTGAGGAGGCGGCGGAGCGGCTGCGGCGCCTCGATGAGATCGATCCGCACGCCTGCCGGGAACGCGTGCAGCGACTGTTCTCGAAGGAGGCCATGGTGGCGGGATACGTGCGCGTCTTCGAGCGGGTGGTCGCCGATGCCGCGGGGGGACGTACCGGTGGCTGAGGGTGGGACCCGCACCGAGTCCGACAGCATGGGAGCCGTCCAGGTACCCGCCGACCGGTACTGGGGGGCGCAGACGCAGCGGTCCCTGCACCACTTCTCGATCGGGGAGGACAGGATGCCGATCGAGGTGGTGCGGGCGTTCGGGATCTTGAAGAAAGCCTGCGCCCTGGTGAACGCGGGGCGAGGGCTCCTGCCTTCGGACAAGGCCGACCTCATCGTGCGGGTCGCCGACGAGGTCACCCAAGGCAAGCTCGACGACCACTTCCCGCTGTACGTGTGGCAGACGGGGTCCGGCACGCAGTCGAACATGAACGCCAACGAGGTCATCGCGAACCGGGCCATCGAGCTGGCCGGAGGCGAGCTCGGCACCAAGAAGCCGATCCATCCGAACGACGACGTCAACATGTCGCAGTCGTCGAATGACACGTTCCCGACCGCGATGCACGTCGCGGCGGCCCAGGCCGTCGTTCACGCGCTGCTGCCGTCGGTCCGGGCCCTCCGCGACGCCCTCCAGCGCAAGGCGGAGGAGCTGGCCGATATCGTGAAGATCGGCCGCACGCACCTCCAGGATGCCGTGCCGCTCACGCTGGGGCAGGAGTTCTCGGGGTACGTGGCCCAGCTCGCCGACGACCTCGTACGGATCGAGCAGGCCCTGCCGGGGATCTACGAGCTGGCCATCGGGGGCACTGCCGTAGGCACGGGGCTGAACGCCCCGCGGGGGTTCGGCGAGGAGGCGGCGGCGAAGATCGCCGAGCTCACCGGGCTCCCGTTCGCCATGGCGCCGAACACGTTCGCCGCGCTGGCCGCCCACGACGCCCTGGTCGCGGCGCACGGGGCGCTGCGGACGCTCGCGGTCTCGCTGATGAAGATCGCGAACGACGTCCGGTGGCTGGGCTCGGGCCCCCGCTCAGGCCTGGGCGAGCTGTCCCTCCCGGAGAACGAACCCGGGTCCTCGATCATGCCGGGCAAGGTCAACCCCACGCAGTCCGAGGCCATGACGATGGTGTGCTGCCAGGTCCTGGGTAACGACGTCGCCATCGCGGTGGCCGGCTCCCAGGGCAACTTCGAGCTGAACGTGTTCAAGCCCGTCCTCATCATGAACTTCCTGCACTCCACCCGGATCCTGGCCGACGTGTGCCGCACCTTCCGCGAGTTCTGCGTGGAGGGGATCGAGGCGAACCGGGAGCGCATCGCCGAGCTCGTCGGCAACTCGCTGATGCTGGTCACGGCGCTCTCGCCGAAGATCGGCTACGACAAGGCGGCCGAGATCGCGAAGAAGGCGCACGTCGAGGGCACCACGCTCAAGGAGGCCGCCTTGTCGCTCGGCTACCTCACGGAGCAGGAGTACGACGAGCTGGTGCGCCCAGAGAAGATGGTCGGGCCGGTGTAGCCGGGCCTACCGGCGGTGCAACTCCAGCAGGGTCGCCTCGGGGCGGCACAGGAACCGGAACGGCGCGTACTTGCTGGTCCCCAGGCCCGGTGAGATGTGGGCGTACGCGTCCCCCAGCCGCACCAGGCCCGACGCAATGCGTCGCGGCACGTGGGAGTTGGTCACCAGCGCTCCCACGAACGGCATCCGGACCTGCCCGCCGTGGGTGTGGCCGAACACCATCAGGTCGTAGCCCAGGGCGGCGAGCTCCGGGGCAGGGTCCGGCGAGTGGCTGACCGCGAACCCGAACCGCTCGGGGTGCCGGCGGGGCGCCACCCGAAGATCCTGGCGTCCGATGTGCGCGTCGTCCAGGCCGAGCAGCTCGACGCCCAGGCCGTCCAGGGCTGCGAGCGTCCGGACGTTCGCCAGGTGGACCCAGCCGTCCATCGCGAAAAGCGCGATCATCTCGGGCGCCCGGCCCCGCCTGGCCCGGCGGCGGGTGCGGCCCTTGCGGAAATACCGGAAGTAGTTGAGGGGCCGAGGCACGAAGTAGTCGTTCGACCCTAGGACGAAGTAGGAGGCCAGACGGCCCCGCACCGTCCGGAGCGCTCGAGCGGCGTCCTCGACGGCCTCGGGCTCGCCCACGATGTCGCCCGTCACCACGGTCACGTCGGCTCCGGGCAGGCCCTCCAGGAACCGGCGCAACCCGTCGGAGCGCCGCGTGAAGTGCAGGTCGGATAGGTGCAGCACCGTGAGCTCCTCGGGCGCCTCGGCCGGTAGGATGGGCACGCGGTACCGGACCAGTCGGTACCATCGCCGTTCGACGAACGCGCCGTAGGCCACGCAGAGCGCAGCGACGGACACGATCGCGACCAGGACCCAGGAAAGCACGGGAGGAAGTGTACGTGGGCGAATCCACCCTCAAGGCGCGGGTCCAACGCGAGATGCACGAGGCCCTGAAGGCCGGCGACAAGGTCCGCCTCGGTGCCCTTCGGATGCTCTCCGCCGCCATCACGCACCGCGAGAAAGAGGTGCTCCACGAGCTCTCCGACGACGAGGTCCGACAGGTGGCCGTCCGGGAGGTCAAGCGGCGCAACGAGTCCATCGAGGCCTTCGAGAAGGGCGGCCGGGCCGACCTGGTGAAGAAGGAGACCGCCGAGCGAGAAGTGCTGAACGCCTACGCACCCGTCCCGCTGTCCGAGGCCGAGGTGGACGCCCTGATCGACGAGGCCCTCGCGGCCACCGGTGCCTCCGGTCTCCAGGAGATGGGCAAGGTCATGGGGTTCGTGATGGGCAAGGCCAAGGGCAAGGTCGACGGGGCGGCGATCCAGGCCAAGGTCCGGGCGCGCCTGGGCGGGTAGGCCCTAGGGCGACCGGGCCCGGCCCGGTCCCTGAGCCCGCTGGCCCACCCAGATCGTCACGGTCGACCCCGCGGGGACCTGCTGGTGGGCGGCCGGCGACTGGATCTGGACGATCCCGTCCTGGTCGGGGTCGGAGACCTCGATGCGCTGCTCGTCGGCCTCCAGCCCCGCCGCCTTCAGCGCGTCCACGGCGTCCTTCTCGGCGAGGCCGACGACGTTCGGCACGAGGACCGGCTGGCCGTCCTCGTGGCCCTTGTCCCTCTTGCCGTTGCTGACGGTGAGCTTCACGCCGCTCCCGAGCGTCGCGGTCGTCCCGCCCTTCGGCGACTGCTCGAGGACCGTGTTCACCAGTACGGAAGAGTCCACCTTCTCCACGATCGGCGTGAAGTTCGCTTCCACCAGGATCTCCTGTGCCTCGCCTGAGCGGAGGCCGACGACGTTCGGGATCTCCCCGCCCGGCTGGGGCGGCGGAGCCGGGAAGGCCAACACCGGCATCCCGGACATCGCCTTCACCATGAAGTCGTGCCATATCGGGGCGGCCACCGTCCCGCCGAACACGGAGTGGCCGTAGTACGAGTCCATCGGGACCTGGCCCTCCGGGATACCCACCCACACCGCCGTGGCCACCTGCGGGGTGTATCCGGCGAAGTAAACGTTCGTGTAGTCCTGGGCTGTGCCGGTCTTGCCGGCCATGGGCCGGCCGATCTGCGCGGCCGAGCCGGTCCCGCAGCACACGACCCGCTGGAGCATGGCGGTGACGAGGTGGGCGATGTCGGGATCGATGACCTGCCTGCACTCCGGCTTGTGCTGGAAGAGCTTCTCGCCGCCCGGCAGCACCACCCGGACGACGGCGAACGCTTGGCACCGCACGCCGTCGTTGGCGAGCGTCGAGAAGGCTGCGGCCATGTCGAGCGTCGAGACCTCCACCGTTCCGAGGGTGATGGAGGGCACGGCCGTCAGCGGCGACGAGATCCCCATCTGTTGGGCCGCCTTCACGATCTGTTCGGCTCCGACGTCCAGCGCGAGCTGGGCGAAGACCACGTTCACGGAGTTCTGGGTCGCAGTCCACAGGTCGATGTAACCGCGGTCGCCGGCCCCTTCGGCGTTCGAGACGCATCCTGTCTCGGACAGCCACAGGCTCGAGCAGAACGGCGACTTGGAGGAGTAGACCTTGCCCGGCGGGAACTCCTCCTGGAACGCCGCGACCAGCGTGAACGGCTTGAAGGCCGAGCCCACCTGGCGCCGCCCCTGCCACACCAGGTCGAGCTGGTCCCGCGGGTAGTCCTTGCCGGAGAGCATGGCCCGGATGGCTCCAGTCTTCGCGTCGACCGAGACCAGCGAGACGTCGGGGCCACGCTTCGGATCGATGGCCGAGCTCGCGTCCACCGCCTCCTGCGCGTATCGCTGCCAGTCGGGCTTGAGCGTGGTGTAGATCTTCAGGCCGCCCTGGAACAGCGTGTGCCTGCGCTGGTTGTAGGTCTTGCCGAACGCGTCGAACTCGCCGTCCTCGTTGTCCAGGATCGACTGCGTGATGTAATGGATGAAGAACGGCTGGACCGTCTGGCCGGTCTCGCCGGCCGTCTCCGCCAGCCTGATGGGGCTCGCCATGGCCCGGTCGATGTCCGCCTGCGGGACCCATCCCAGCGTGGCCAATCGCCCCAACACTTCGTTCCGGCGGGCCTCGGCCCTTTGGGGGTGCGTCACCGGGTTGTACTGCTCCGGCGCGGCGATCAGCCCTGCGAGGAGCGCCCCCTGCGGAAGGTTCAGCTTCGAGGCCGGCTTCCCGAAGTAGTGCTGCGAGGCCGTGCCGATCCCGTACACGCCGTTTCCGAAATACACCTCGTTCAGGTACATCTCGAGGATCTTGTCCTTCGAGTACCTCTGCTCCAGGCGCATGGCCAGCGCGGCCTCCTGGAACTTCCGGGCGAAGGTCTGCTCGTTCGTGCTGATCACGGCGTTCTTCGCGAGCTGCTGCGTGATGGTCGAGCCGCCCTGCGTGATGCGCCCCGCGATGAGGTTCGCCAGCACGGCACGGAACACGGACGGAACGTTGATGGGCCCGTGGCCGTAGAACCCGTCGTCCTCGATGGCGAGCACGGCGTCCCTTGCGATGGGCGCGACCATCCTGAGGCGGACGATCTGGCGGTTCTCGTCCAGGTACAGGGTGGCCAGGACCGACCCGTCGGCCGCGTAGATCGTGGAGCGCTCCGGCGGATGCGGGATCCTGGTGAAGGCCGCCCCGGCAGACTCCAGCCGGTCGTTCAGGCCGGTCGTCCCCATGTCGAGCGCGCGGAACAGCGGGTACAGCATGAGCGCTACCAGGACGGCGGCGAGAGCGATGACCACGGCGAACAGCACCGTGTGCAGGGGCACCTCGGCGGTGCCCTCGTACGACCGCGGGCCGGCGCCGGTCGTGCGGAACCGGTCTCTGGGCGGAGCCTCCATGAGCTCGGGGCCAGGATACTCTCGCGGGTCCGCCGGTACGATGAGGCGGCCCATGCGCCGTGCCCTGTTCGTCTCCTTCCTGGTAGGCGTGCTCGCTCCGGTGGCTCAACGAGCCGCGGTGGCCCAGCCCCAGGCGCCAGCCCGGGTGATCGTGGCCGAGATCGACGGATCCATCGACCGAACGCTCGCCGGATACCTCCTCGACACCCTGGCCGAGGGCGAGCGGACCGGGGCCACGGTGGTGCTTCAGCTGGACACCGCCGGGACCCTTGATCAGGACGCCGTGGGACTTGCCCGGCGGATCTTCGAGTCGAAGGTCCCGGTGATCGCGTGGGTGGGGCCGGCGCCCGCCAAGGCGCAAGGGGCCGGGCTGCTGTTCATGTACGCCTCGAGCCTGGCCGCCGTATCTCCCGGCGCCGGCGTGGGTCCCCTCCAGCCCCTCGACCTGGTGGACGCTCGCAGCCGGCCCGACGAGGCCACCCTAGAGGATCTGGTGCTCGGATGGGCGGCCGAACGGGGCAAGCCCGCCGTCGTCGACGTCCCGTCGTTCCCATTGCCGGCCCAGGACGCGCTGGACCGGCACATCGCCCAGGTCGTCGCACCATCGATCCCGGACCTGTTGGAAGAGGTGGACCGAAGCACCGTCGAGACCGCGGCCGGGCCGGTGACCCTTCGCACGAGGATCGCCGAGAGCCGGTCGGAGACCCCGGTGGACGTCCGGTTCACGGCACCCGGCCCGGTGGACCGGGTACTGCACGCCGCGGCGTCCCCCGCTGCCATCTACGTGCTGCTGGTGCTGGGATTCGCCGCTCTGGCCTTCGAGCTCGTCCAACCGGGGTTCGGGTTCGCCGGGCTGGCGGGCCTCTCGATGCTCGCCCTGGGTACCTACGGGCTCACCGCGGTCCCAGCGTCGTGGCTCGGGCTCCTGCTGCTGGTAGGGGGGGTGCTGTTCCTCACCGCCGACGTGCTGCTTCGTAGGCTCGGCGCGCTCACCGCCCTGGGGCTTGCGGCCTTCGTGGCGGGCTCGGTGCTCGCATTTCACGGTGTGGCGCCCGCGATCCGGGTCTCCCCGTGGCTCGTGGGCTCCCTCACGGTGGGGAGCTTCCTGTATTACGGGTTCGCCCTCACCGTGGCCCTTCAGTCGAGGGAGCGGATCACCTCCACCCAGCGCGGACTGGTCGGCCTGGTCGGCGAGACCCGCGGGGAGCTCCGGCCCGAGGGTCCGGTGTACGCGAAGGGGACCCTGTGGCGGGGCCGGAGCTCGGACGGTCCCATCCCGGCCGGCACCCGGGTCCGGATCCGGGGGGTGGACGGCCTGATCCTCCGGGTGGAGCCGGAGCCGGGACCGGAGGGCGGCCCGCCCGCCCGGGACTGACCCTCCGAGGTTCGCCCCAGCCCGAGACCCACGGCCCGGCGGCCGCGGCGGACCCTCCCATGGTCCGTGGCCTGCGCTTTCGGTCGCGGAATCGTGCTTTTTCGGCCCTCGGCCCGGCTCCAGTGAAACGGGGGAAATCCCCGCGGCGTCTAGATACGAAAACTGAGGTAGGAGTCCCGTGAGGAGGGATCCGGCCGTTCGGGCCGAGTCGATGGCTATCGAGTGGACGTGGGGCTGGCAGTTCGATGCCGCCTGCCGCGGCGAGGACTCGGCGCTGTTCTTCGCCCCCAACTACTTCGAGAAGCGCGTGGAGAAGGGGGCTCGGGAGGCCAGGGCCAAGGCCATCTGCGCCCGGTGCCCTGTGCGCGAGGAGTGCCTCGAATACGCGGTCCGGATCCGGGAGACGCACGGCATCTGGGGCGGCCTGAACGAGCTGGAGCGGCGGCAGCTCCTCCGGGAACGGGCCCTTCGGGCCGGCTGAGCCGAAACCTCCGGGCGGCGTGCTCGGTTCGAGCTTTGTCTGCGAGAATCCAGGCACGTCGGAAGGGAGGGGCCATCAGCATCGAGGACCTGCTGGCCACGCTCGGCATCCAGCTGCCGCAGGCCCCTGCGCCGCTCGCGTCCTACGTGCCGGTCCGCATCACCGGCGAGCTCGCCTTCGTGGCCGGACAGATCGCGGTGGAGGACGGCGAGGTGCTCTACCCGGGTCACCTCGGCGCCGAGGTCACCGTGGAACAGGGAAAGGAGGCCGCCAGGCGGTGTGCGCTCCTCACCCTGTCGGCCCTGAAGGAAGCCCTCGGCTCACTTGACCGAGTTCGGGGGATCGTGCAGATGACCGTGTTCGTGTCCTCGACCTCCGGGTTCAACGAGCAGCCGCAGGTGGCGAACGGCGCGAGCGACGTGCTGGTCGAGATCTTCGGGGAGCCCGGCAAGCACGCCCGAGCGGCCATCGGCGTGGCTGAGCTGCCCCGCGGCGCGCCCGTGGAGGTCATGGTCGTCGCGAAGATCGATTAGGTCGAGGGGGCCGTCTCGCGGGGGAACCGGAGGTCCCCCCGGCGAACGGTGACGCGCCGCTGGTCGAAGTACTCGAGGAGCGGCAGCGCGAACTTCCGAGAGGTTCCGAGGCGCTCCCGGAACGCGCTCACGGTGATCCCATCTCCCCCGGCCTCACGGATTGCGGCCTCCGCCCGCATCACGAACCCCGACGTCAACACCAGGTCGGCGGACACACGGACCAGCACGCCGGTGCGGGTGGCGGCGTCGATGACCTCTCGGGCGAACCCCGCAGCCACGAGGTGGCGCACCGTTGGCGGCGAAGGCTCACCCTCGGCCACCGCCCGGACCAGGCCGTCCACCTCCTCCTCCCGCCCGGCCAGGGTCACGGCGTGGGACGACAGCCGAACGGTCGATCCCTCCTGGGCGATCTCGCCCTGCCCGACCAGCTCGTCCAGGAGGGCGTCCACCAGCGAGGGGTTCGCCGCCACGCGGGTCCCCTCCAGCGTCCCGGCCACGATGGCCCGGACGGTTGCCAGGTCGGCGCCGGGCACCAGCGGGCGGTCCCGATGGAAGTCTGCGAGGCCGTCCCGTACCGCGTGTCCCACCCGTCGGTGGAGGTGTTCGCCGACCCACCACGGCCCGGCCCGCACCGCCCCAGAGACGTCGGAAGCCTGGGTCCCGGTGAGCACGGCGACGTCCGACGCGCGCGCGGCTCCTCGCTCCGCCACGAGCAGAGCTGGGAGCTCGTCTCGGCCGGCGCGTTCGCGTTTCTCGAGACGTCGTTCCGGGTGGGGGCCCGGGCGACGGGACGGATCGGTGTCGAGCACGACGCCGCCGGCCACCGTCTCCCGTCGGCCCGCCTCACGAAGGACGAACCGATCGAACACGTCGATCACCACCGGGGCCGAGATGCGGATCCGGGCGAAGGATCCGGCCGGCGCGGCCACCTCCGGTGCTCCGTACAATCGGATGCGGGCGTCGCGCTCGGCCGACCCAGCGTACAGCTTGTAGGCCCCCCGGGCGGTGAGCGGATGGCCGAGCCCCCGCACGGGCCGGATGCGGGCTTCGAACTCACGGGTGGGCCTCCACTCGCCGGGAATCCCCAGCACGTCCCCTCGGTCCAGCCGCTCCCGGTCCGCACCGACCAGGTTCGCCGCCACCCGCGAGACGGGACGAGCGACCTCGATGGGGCGCTTGTGGGTCTGGAGGCTTCGGATCCGAGCCCGGGTCCCGGTGGGGTAGAGCTCGACCTCCTGGCCCACGGCGAGTGGCCCGCCGGTGAGGGTGCCGGTCACCACCGTTCCGGCTCCCTTGATCGTGAAGACCCGGTCCACGAAGTGCCGGGGCCGGCCGTCCCGGGCCGGCGGGGGGGCACCGGCCACCATGGCATCGAGCTCGGTGACCAGCTCGTCGATCCCCTCGCCGGTCGACGAGGAACAGGGCACGATGGGCGCGCCCTCCAGCGCGGTGTCCACAAGCCGATCCCGCACGTCTTCCTCGGTGAGGCGGAGGGTCTCCCGGTCAACCAGGTCGCGCTTCGTGAGCGCGACGACCCCGCCCTCCGAGCCGAGCACGTCCACGATGGCGAGGTGCTCCTCGGACTGCGGCTTCCATCCCTCATCGGCCGCCACGACGAAGAGCACGAGCCGAACCGGCCCCACGCCGGCGAGCATGTTCCGGACGAACCGCTCGTGTCCGGGGACGTCCACGAACCCGATCTCGCGGCCCGACGGCAGCGCGCGCCACGCGAACCCGAGGTCGATGGTCAGACCCCGGCGCTTCTCTTCCTCCCACCGGTCGGGGTCGATGCCGGTGAGGCGGACGATGAGCGAGGACTTGCCGTGGTCCACGTGGCCGGCGGTGGCGACGACGTGAAGGGGCGCGTCGGCGGGAGCTTCGGCGCGGGTCGCAGCCTCACTCATCGTCGATGTCGTCGCCCTCGAGCGCGTACTGGATTGCCCGGGTGAGGTCGGGAAGCTCCTTCTCGGTCACGGTCCGTACGTCGAACACAACCGTCTTCTCATCCACCCGGCAGAACACCGGAGGGCTGCCGGTGCGAAGCCGCGCCGCCATGGCCGGGGGGTCGGGAACCCGCACCTCAACAGCCCACGAGCGGATCGCGTACCCGGGCAGCGACCCGCCACCCACGGTCGCCTCGGACTGGCGGACCCGCGCCCCCTCCAGCTCGCCGTCGAGGGCCTCGGACAGGCGCTCGGCGCGATGCCTCACGTCGTCGGCGGGCTCCCTCAACATGCGCCACACGGGCAGGTCGGTGTGAGCATGCTTGGCATACGCGGCGAGCACGGATCCCAGGGCGGCGACCTGCATCTTGTCCACGCGAACGGCCCGGGCGACGGCATTGCGGCGCAACCGTTCCACAAGCTCCGCCCGTCCGAGGACGATGCCGGCCTGGGGCCCTCCGAGCAACTTGTCTCCCGAGAACACCACCAGGTCGGCGCCCTGCTCCAACGCCTCGGTGGCGGCCGGTTCGTCGTCGGGGACGCCGGGGAATCGGTCGAGCAGCCCCGACCCCAGGTCGTACAGGAACGGCACGCCGGCCTTGCGGGCCACGCCTGCCACTTCGCCCGCCGACGGCGCGGCGGTGAACCCCACCACCCGGTAGTTGCTGGGATGCACCTTCAGAACCATCGCGGTCTTCGGCGTGAGGGCGTTTCGATAGTCGGAGAGCTTGGTCCGGTTCGTCGTGCCGACCTCGACGAGCTTCGCGCCGGAGGCGCTCATGATGTCGGGGATCCGGAACTCGCCGCCGATCTCGATCAGCTCGCCCCGGGATACCAGGACGTCTCTTCCTCGGGCCAGCGCGGCCAGCGCAAGCAGCAGCCCGGCCGCCCCATTGTTCACGACGAGGGCGTCCTCGGCCCCGGTGACGGCGGTGAGGATGAGCTCGGCTCGCGACGAGCGACGACCCCGCTTGCCGGTCCGGCGCTCGATCTCGAGGTCGCTGTAGGTCCGCGCGGCCCGGACGGCTGCCTTCGCCGCGCGCTCCGGCAGCGGGGCCCGGCCCAGCCCGGTGTGCAGGACCACGCCGGTGGCGTTGATCACCGGGTGCAGCCCGGTCGCCGCGAACGACGCGAGGCCCACCGCCCGAGCCAGGATGGCGTCCTCCTCCGGCGGCTCCACCCCCTTCGCCGCCTCGGCCCGAACCGCGTCGAGGGTCAGGTTCAACGTTCGCTTCACCAGGGCGCGGCCGAAGGTGGCGGCCGCGCGCCGGCCAGGGTCCGAGCGGAGCAGCGCGTCGACCGACGGGATCTTCCTGCGAAGGCTCTCCCGCCTGCCCGGCATCGACCCGAGCCTAACCGCTGGTCCGCCGGCCGTCCCTCCGGCGCGTGGGCGGCTCGGTCCGCCGAGTGGGAGGATAGGATCCGTGGACACCGAGGAAGGAGCAACCTTCTCCACCGTCGCCGAGCACTGGATGGTGCGCGGCGGCGGCATCGACGTGGAGGTCGCCACGCCCGCAGGCCTTCACACCGAGGAGATGCTCCTCAACATCGGGCCCCAGCACCCGTCCACCCACGGAGTGCTTCGGATCATCCTCGAGCTCGACGGGGAGCGGATCGTCCGGGCCGAGCCCGTGATCGGCTACATGCACCGGGCGGCCGAGAAGCTCTCGGAGCATCGCGACGCCCGTCAGGTGCTGGTCCTGATGAACCGTCACGACTGGCTGTCCGCGTTCAACAACGAGCTCGGCTGGGTCATCGCGGTGGAGCGTCTGGCCAAGAT
>JBOGVG010000106.1:0-19563 GCA_050692435.1 Actinomycetota bacterium | reverse complement strand
ATTGGGATCGGCCTGGGGATCATCGAGGTCGATGCGGAGGACCTCCATCTCGGCGCCGTGCCCCTCCAGCCACTCTGTCACGTAGCCCGGTGGCGTGGGCTCCTCGTGTTGGAGGATCAGGGCCCGGAGCGCACCGGGGTCGGCAGACGTCCTCGAGCTCATCGCTCGGCTCCGGTGGTCGCCCGATCGGCGGAGAGCTCGCGCTCAACGCCCTCGGCGACGTGACGCACGGTGTCGGCGAAACGGGACACCATCTCCGCCAGCTCGTCGTCGGTCGTGGTGAAGGGGGGCGCGAACAGCGTCTGGTCGCCAGCATAGCCGTCCCGCGTGGGCTGCGTCGACAGGACGATCAGGCCGCGCTCGAAGGCAGCCTCGTCGATCCTCGCCCCGACGCGCAGCTCTAGGGGCAGGAACGAATCGCCGTCGCGGGGGTCGACGAACGACACGCCCAAGAGGTACCCGTGCCCCCGAACCTCCCGAACCATCGGGATGCCGTCCAGGGCGGCGTCGAGCTCCTCCAGCAGCTTCGCCCCACGGTTGCGGACCCGTTCGACGAGGCCGTCCGAGCGCATGGCCTCCAGCACGGCGAGCCCGACACCGCACGCGAGTGGCGCGCCGTCCCACGTGTGCCCCAGGGTGAAGCGCCTCGAGCCCCGCGCGATCGCCTCGTACACGTGCTCTCGCACGAGCACCGCCCCGATGGCCATGTACCCGGCCCCCAGCCCCTTCGCCGTGGCGATGATGTCGGGCGCGCAGTCGGTGCCGGCCCCCGCGAACCACCGCCCGGTTCGCCCCACGCCCGTGACGACCTCGTCGAACAGGACCAGGAAGCCGTGGCGCTCGCGCCGCTCGGCCAGGCCCTCCCAGAACCGCGGCGGCGGGGTGTACGCGGGCAGGGCGGCTGCGCTGATCGGCTCGCAGAAGAACGCCGAGACCGTCCCCGGCCCGGCCTCCTCCAGGGCCCGGTCCAGGGCCTCGAGCGCCTCCTGGCCAGTGGGGTCGAACCGCCACGTGCTCGGCGGGATGTGCAGGTGGTGGGGCAGGTACGGGCCGAACGGTCCCTGCAGACCCGGCCGGCCGGTCAGCGCCAGGGTCTCCATCGTCGGCCCGTGGTAGGCCTGGGCGGGGGAGATCACCTGCCACCGATCCGGCTCGCCCCGCTCCACGTGGTAACTCCGGGCCAGCTGGATGGCCATCTCGTTGGCGTCGGACCCGCTGGCCACGAATCGCACGCGGGTGAACTCCTCGGGTGCGACCTCGACGAGCTCCCGCGCCAGGCGCTCCTGGGCCGGGTTGGTGAGCCGCTCGTTGTGCACGTAGGCCAGGCGCTCGGCCTGGGCCCTTGCGGCGACGATGATGGCCCGGCGACCGTGCCCGAGGGTCGCCGCCATCGAGCCGCCACTCATGGCGTCGAGATACCGGCGCCCGGCCGCGTCCTCCACCCAGACGCCCTCACCACGAACGACGACCGGGTAGCGCCGATCGAGCTCCAGGGGGAGCACGCGGGTCCCGCCGCTCTCGACCATCGAGCGGAGATTACATCTCGGTCGGCACCTCCATGAATCCGCGCGCCCGACTATGCCTGATCGGGCCGGGGCGTTGGTTCGTATCGGCCTCACCGACACTGGGGCGTGACGGGTTCACATCCCGTTGGACTTGGGGAGCGGCCCCTCTCTTGTGCCGCGGAGACCCACTTCGGAAGCTCCGGTCGTCGGGCCACAGGTGGCAAGCCCAGGCATCCTTGAGACTCGTATACGTTCCTGTACCGTAGTTCGTCAAAATGTCGACCTTGAGGCAAGACCCGACCACCCGGCAGTGGGCCGTCCTCGCCCCGGTGCGGGCGGACCGGCCGCATCAGCCAGGAGTGGTGCCCAGGCCCGAGCTCCCCGAGCTCGACCCGTCCTGCCCGTTCTGCCCGGGCAACGAGGACCAGACCCCTCCGGAGATCTATCGCGACCCGAAGGACGGCGACTGGCAGGTCCGGGTGGTGCCCAACCTGTACGCCGCCCTGTCCGGCGATGGGTCCGTGGCGCGCTCGGGGCCTCCGCTGTTCCGCGAGATGCCCGGGGTGGGGAGCCACGAGGTCGTGATCGAGGCCCGCCACCACGACGCCCGGATGGACGAGATGACCCAGGAGGAGCTGACCCGCGTCATCGACGTCTGGCGCACCAGGTACCGCGAGCTGATCGCCGGACCCAACACCCGCGCGGTCGTGGTGTTCAAGAACTTCGGGGCTCTGGCCGGGACGTCGCTCACCCACGCCCACTCGCAGATCGTCGCCACGCCCGTGTTCCTCCCGCGGCTGCTTCGCCGCGTGGACGTCGCCACCCGCTACTACGACGAGAACGGCGCCTGCGTGTACGACGAGGTCATCGCCGCGGAGCGGGCCGCACAGGTCCGCCTGGTCGAGGAGTACGGCAGCTTCGTGGCCTTCGAGCCGTTCGCGGCCAACTCGCCGTTCGAGACGTGGGTGGCCCCCTCGTTCCACCAGGGCTCCTTCGGCGACCTGCCCGACGAGGAAGTGGATGACCTGGCCGGCATCCTGATCCGAACTCTGAGCGCGATCCGCCGGGCGTGCGGTGACCCCGACTTCAACCTCGTCATGTACTCGGCCCCCACGAACGGCCACACCGATGAGGTCTTCCACTGGCACATCAAGGTCCTCCCCAAGCTCACGACGCAAGCGGGTTTCGAGCTGGGCTCGGCCATGAGCATCAACACGGTCACGCCGGAGGACGCTGCCGCCGCCCTCCGTACGGCCCTTGCCTCTCAGGGCACCGGCCGGCGCGACTGAGCCCGCTCCGAGCGAACCGACCGACGGCGCCGGCCCTCAGCCCGCCGCCCCGCGGAGCCGGGCCACCGTGTCCTCCCGGCCCAGCCGCTCGAGCGACTCCGGGAGCGGGGGCGAGACGTTCGAGCCGGTGACCGCGGCCCGGACCGGCTGCCACCCCCTTGTTCGGTTCAGCCCGGCCGAAGTCGCCACCTCGTCCAGCGCCGCCTGGATGGCCTCGTGGGTCCACGGCTCCACCTTGTCCAGCGCGTCTGCCGCCCGCCGGAGGTACTCGGGCCCGGCCTTTGCGATCAGCTCGGCGGCTTTCTCGTTCGGGCGGACATCGTCGGTGAACAGGAACCGCAGCAGCTCGGGCGCCTCGGTGAGCCGCTTCATCCGCTCACGCACGAGCGGCATGGCGCGGCGGAGCACGTTCGGCTCGGGCAGGAGCCCATCCTCGGTGAGGAAATGCATGCACCGCGCGGCGAGGTCGTCGTCGTCCAGCGACTGGATGTAGTGGTTGTTCATCCACTCCAGCTTCTGCGTGTCGAACGCCGCGGGGTTGCTCGATACCCGCCCGAGCTCGAACGACTCGATCAGCTCCTCGCGCGACAGGAACGTCGTCTTCTCGTCCTTCGACCACCCCAGCAGGGCCAGGTAGTTCATCAGCGCCTCCGGCAGGAACCCCTGCTCCCGGAAGGCCTCCACCGACGTCGAGCCGTGCCGCTTCGACAGCGGCTTCCCGTCCTGGCCCAGGACCTGGGGCAGGTGCGCGAACTGGGGCGGCGTCCCGCCCAGCGCCTGGATCACGGCGAGGTTCCGGGGCGCGGCGGCCAGCAGGTCGTCACCTCGGATCACGTGGGTCACGCCCATCAGCAGGTCGTCCACGGCCACCGCGAGGAGGAACGTGGGCGAGCCGTCCGAGCGGAGAATGATGAAGTCCTTCAGGTCTCCAGGGCCGAAGTGGACCTCGTCCTTCACCAGGTCGGCGACGGTGAAGTCGCGTTCGGGCATGGCGAACCGGAGCGCGAACGGACGGCCCTCGGCCTCGAAGGCTGCTCGCTCAGCGTCGGTAAGGTTCCGGCATCGGCCGTCGTAGCCGGGGGCCTCGCCCCGGGCCAGGGCGGACTTCCTGCGCTCCTCCAGCTCCCCGGGGGTGCAGTAGCAGCGGTAGGCATCGCCCTGAGCCACTAGTCGCTCGGCGTGCTCGTGGTAGAGGTCGATGCGCTGGGACTGTCGGTAGGGCGCGTGGGGGCCGCCCACATCGGGGCCCTCGTCCCAGTCGATCCCCAGCCAGCGGAGCGATTCGATCAGGCCGTGCACGGCCTCCTCGGTGACCCGGCTGGCGTCGGTGTCCTCCACCCGAAGCACGAACTGCCCCCCGTGACGACGGGCGGTGAGCCACGAGAACAGCGCGGTCCGCGCGTTCCCGACGTGGATCGATCCGCTCGGGGCCGGCGCGAACCGGGTGCGGACGGTCATCGATCCTCTACCGGGTTCGCCAGCACGCCGATCCCATCGATCTCCACCTCGACCCGGTCGCCGGGCTCCAGCTTGCCCACCCCCTCCGGCGTGCCGGTCATGATCACGTCCCCCGGCAGGAGCGTCATGAACTCGGTGACGAACTCGATGATGGTGGCCACCCCGAACACCATGTCCGACGTGCTCGCCGACTGGCGGACCTCCCCGTTCACCCGGGTCTCGAGGTGGACGTCGATCGGGTCGAGCTCGGTCTCGATCCACGGGCCGAGGGGGCACGAGCCGTCGAAGCTCTTGGCCCTGGTCCACTGCTCGTCCTTCTTCTGCAGGTCCCGAAGAGTGACGTCGTTCCCGCACGCGTAGCCAAGGATGTACAGGCCGGCGTCCTCGGCCCTCACGTTCCGTGCGATCCGGCCGATCACCACGGCCAGCTCGCCCTCGTAGTCCACCCGGCTGCTGATCGGCGGGAGCGGGATGGGGTCACCGGGGCCCGAGATGCTGGTCGAGGGCTTGAGGAACACGAGCGGCTCCTCCGGGACCTCGCCTCCGAACTCCGCCGCGTGCGCCGCGTAGTTCTTCCCCAAGCAAACCACCTTGGACGGAAGGACCGGCGCCAGGAGCCGCACGTCGTCCAGGGGCAGCTCGTCGCCGGAAGGAAGGGGGTTTTCGAAGAACGTCCCCTGGAGGACGTTGATCGAGCCTTCCTCCAAGATACCGGTGGCGATGCGGTCGGCGAACCGGAACCTGACCAGCCTCATCGGTGCCTACGCCCGGTCTTCGAGCCTGGTGCCGCCGCCCCAGGAGACGCCCACGCTCCGGAGGTACGCGCCGATCATCTCCCTGGGGGCGATCCGGGTGAGCTCCTCGACCGGCGACTCTTGGAAGGTGAGCTCGGCCTCCCCCTGCCAGACCTCAGAGCCCTCCCAGTCGTAGCTCTTCATCGTGACCAGTTCGTCCAGGGAGGGCTTCTCCCCCGGCTCGATCGACGGGAAGTACCGGGTGTGCAGCATGGGGAGCGCGTTGACGAAGCCGGCGCTGTCGGAGGGGCCGGTGATCGTGAAGCCCGCGTCGATGATCCGCCGGTCGTGCACCGACACGCTCGCGCCGAATCGGCCGCCGGGCTCCAGGCGTGGCCCGGCCTTCCCGTACCGCACGGGACGGGTCATCCAGATAGAACCGAGCTTCTTCGGGTATCCCTGGTGCCACCCCCGGACCAGGGCGAAGTCCTTGTCTACCCAGATGTACACGCACCGTGAGTAGTGTTCCTCGCGGTACTTGCAGCGCACCACGACGAAGCACTCCTTGTACTGCGAGCGCGCCGGGTCAAGGAGCTCCTCGAAGGAGTCGGAGCACGACTGCCAGTCGGCGAAGATGACGGCGACCGCTCCGGGGTCGTCGTCAGCCGGCTGGATCGGGTCGGGCAGCAGCTCGGCCACACGGCCGGGGTCCGTGCGGTACTCGATGGCGAGCAAGTCGCCCGAGTAGTGCCAGGGCGGAGGCGGGACGACCGAGGCCCGGCCCTCCGGCGAGCGCGGCGGCATGAACCCCTTCAGCTCCGCCATGCGCTGCATACTACCCGGGGTACCCGAGCGAACGGAGGCGAGATTGGAGACGCGCCGCATCCTCCTCGACGGCGAGCCCACCACCGTCACGCGGGAGGGCGATGAGCTGGTCGCCCCCGACGGACGTCGGGCGCCGGTCGAGGGCGCCGTCCACCTTCCCCCCTGCGAGCCAACCAAGATCATCTGCATCCACCTGAACTACGAGAGCCGGGTGAAGGAGTTCCTGGCCACGCTCCCCCCGGCCCCGACCTACTTCCACAAGCCGGTCTCGGCGCTGAACGCCCACGACGGCGACGTGATCCGCCCGCCTCGATGCCGGTACCTGAACTACGAGGGAGAGATCGCCATCGTCATCGGGAAGGAGTGCCGGCACGTCGGGCCGGATGAGGCCGGGGGGTACATCGCCGGGTACACGATCGCGAACGATTACGGGCTCCACGACTTCCGAGACACGGACGCCGGCTCGATGCTCCGGGTGAAGGGCTCGGACACGCTGTGCCCCCTCGGACCGGGCCTGGTGGACGACTGGGACTTCGGGGGAAAGCGGATTCGGACCCTGGTGAACGGCGAGCAGAGGCAGAACGGGAACACCGACGAAATGATGTGGGACATGCACTACCTGGTCGCCGATATCGCCCGGACCATCACGCTCCTGCCGGGCGACGTGATCCTGTCGGGGACCCCGGCCAAGTCGCGCCCGGTCCAGCCGGGCGACGTGGTGGAGGTCGAGGTGGAGGGCCTCGGTGTCCTCCGCAACAGGATCGTGGAGGGGCCGGTTCCGATCCGGGAGGACGTCGGCGCGCAGCCCGGCGAATCGGAGGAGGTCATCTCCACCGCGCTCGGCGGTGACTGGGAGTTCCGCGGCGTCCGCCCGCCCCGAAGAGAGTGATGGCCTAGCCGGTCGCACGCCGCGTCGTGTACACGAAGTGGCGGAGGCCGTGCCAGTCGATCTCGCGCTCGACGGTCATCCCGATCTTCTCCGCGACCCGGCAGGAGGGTAGGTTCTCCGGACGGACGAGCGAGATTACCCGCTCGAGCCCGAGCGTCCCGAAACAGTGGTCGCGGCACGGCCGGGCCGCAGTCGCCCGCGAACTCGCCCGTCTCTTTCAACTCCAGCGCCCGCAGCCCGAAGCCGTCGTCCGCGTACCGGCGCAGCCGCAGCCGCTCCGTCTCCGGCACGAACCTCGGCTCGCTCCCCACAGCCGAAGGCTAACCCACGTTCTCCGTCCGGTGGCTGGGCTATCCTCCCGCTGAACCGTTCGGCACCGAAAGGGCGTCGATGGAAACCAAGGGCAAGCGGCTTCGGCTCCTGTACCCGGACATCCACGGCCTGGAGCGCGGCAAGTACCTCCTCGGCGATTGGACGGGCACCGCCGCGTTCTGCGTCGGGGTGTACCCGCTGACCCTGGACCGGGAGATCCTCCCCATCCCCGGGCTCCAGTTCGACATCGGGCTGCCAGACATCGAGGTGCACCTCGACCGCGACTCCCTCCGTTCCGGGTGGGAGGAGGACACAGTCGTCGGGATGGGCGACGCCGAGCTCCGCGGTGAGCCCTGCGCCGTGGACCCCCGGCGCGTATTGCGCAGGGCTATCGAGCCGTGGGTGGAGCGCGGCCTCACCCCGCAGCTCGCCTACGAGCTGGAGTTCTACCTGATGGAGCCCGACGGAGCGGGCGGCTGGCGGTCCGTATCAATGCCCTCGCATCGCGTGTACGGGACCGGGATGGCCATCGACCCAACGGGGGTGGTCGACGCGATGGTGAAGGCCGCGACAGCCTGTGGGTTCGAGGTGGAGAGCTGGGGGAGCGAGTACGACACCGCCCAGTTCGAGGTGAACGTCCGGTACCGCGATGCCATCCCCGCCGCCGACGACGCCTTCCTCGTCCGCCTCCTGATCAAGGAGATCGCCGCCCGTCGAGGCAACCTCGCCACGTTCATCGGCCGTCCCTTCCCCGACCGGGGCGGGAGCGGGCTGCACGTGAACCTCAGCTTCCGAAGGGAGGACGGCTCCAACGCCTTCCACGACCCCGCCGCGCCGGACGGCCTGTCGGAGCTGGCCCGGCAGTGCATGGCCGGGATGCTCGCCCACCACGACGGGATGGCCGCCATCCTGGCCCCCCACACGAACGCCTACAAGCGCCTTCTGCCGGACATGCTGAACGGGTACTGGGCGAATTGGGGCTACGACGACCGAACAGTGGGGATCCGGGTCCCGCCCGGACGGGGCGAGACCAGCCGCCTGGAGCACCGCACGGCCGACGGGGCCGCCAACCCGTACCTCGCCGCGGCCGTCCTTCTACACGCGGCCCGAATGGGTGTTGAGAACGAGCTCGAGCCCCCTCCCCCGCAGGAGCCGGGGGCCGAGCCGAACACAGAGGTCAGGACCCCGCCGACCCTGGAGAAGGCCCTAGACGCCTTCGAGGCCGACAAGGAGCTGTGCGAGGCCCTGGGGCCCGAGCTCTCCACCGCCTTCGCCATGCTGAAGCGGGCCGAGTGGAGCCGGTACTTGAAAGCCCACCCCAGTAGCCCGGAGACTACCGACCCGGTCGACTGGGAGCTCCGGTACTACATGCCCTTCTTCTAGGTCCCGTGTTCCGCCCGCGAGTTTGTCAGGGCGCCCCCGCCGGTAGCTACTGGACACCCCGCGGAACCCCCGACCGCGCTCGATTTTTCGTTCGTCCGGTTCGTCTAGCCCTCCATGGCCTCCGGCCCCTTGCGTGCGAAGATCGTTCAACACCAGAATGCTGCACGCCGGGTCCTCAGCCGAGGGGGAAGCCGTGACCGAGACACCCGTGGCCCTGGACCGGATCGACCTGGTCGATCCGGACAACTACGTCGAGCGGATCCCCTTCGAGTGGTTCGACTCCCTCCGCCGCGAGCACCCCGTCTACTGGCACAAGGAGCCGCCGCCGAACCACGGCTTCTGGGCCGTCACCCGGTACGAGGACCTGGTCGCCGTCCACATGGACTGGGAGACCTACTCGTCGGAGGTCGGCGCGGTCGCGCTGGAGGAACTGGACGAGGAGCAGCTCCGTATCCGAAAGACCATGCTGGAGACCGACCCGCCCCGGCACCGGGAGCTCCGGAACATCTGCAACAAGCGGTTCTCGGCCCGGGCCGTCGGCCAGTACGAGGCCTTCATCCGTGACGTGGCCCGCCGCGTGTTGGACCGGGCCCTAGAGCGTGAGGAGTTCGACTTCGTCCCGCAGATCTCACGGGAGCTCCCGATCCGGTTCCTGTGCGCGATCTTCACGGTGCCCCAAGAGGACGCGCCGCAGCTGATCGAGTGGGGTGACGCGCTGATCGGCAACCAGGACCCCGAGTACTCGGCGGCGGTCGTCGACCGGGTGGACACCGAGGAGTTCAAGTACCTCCAGTTCCGCAGCCCAATCGCCTTGAAGGTGTTCGACTACGCCGCGCAGCAGCGGGACGTGTGTCTGGACGAGCCCCGGGACGACGTCATCACGGCCCTGGCCGTCGCCCAATCCGAGGGGATCCTCTCCGAGCGCGAGTTCCAGAACTACTTCGCGCTGTTGATGATCGCCGGCAACGAGACCACTCGACACACGATCAGCTCCGGGATGCTCGCATTGCTGGACCACCCCGACGAGATGCGGCGGCTGAAGGAAGACCCCTCGCTCATCCCCTCGGCGGTGGAGGAGATCCTGCGATGGGCCACGCCCGTCATGCACTTCCGCCGCACGGCTACGCGCGACACGGAGCTGCGGGGCGAGAAGATCCGCAAGGGCGACAAGGTCGTCACGTGGTACATCAGCGCGAACCGGGACGAAGATGCTTTCCCCGACCCCTATCGGTTCGACATCGCGCGTGCCCCCAACGAGCACGTGACGTTCGGGCCCGGCGGGCCCCACTTCTGCCTGGGAGCGCACCTGGCGCGCCTGGAGACCAGGATCCTGTTTGAGGAGCTGCTCCCCAGGGTGCGGTCGGTCGAGCTGGCCGGCGAGGTCGAGCGGATGCGTTCGAACTTCGTGAACGGCATCAAGCACATACCGGTCCGGGTCCGACCGGCCTGAGGCGTCGCGCTGCTACTCCACCGCCCGCAGCATCGACCGGAGCAAGGCGGCCATCCGCTCCTGCTCTTCCGGTGATAGGTGCGCGGTGAGGGCCTGCTCCTCTCGGTTGAACCGGGGGAACAGGGCCTCGATCTTCCGCCGGCCCTGGCCGGTGAGGGACACCCGCACCATCCGGCCGTCGTCGGCGTTTCGGGCCCGGCGGACCAGGTGTCGTCGTTCCAGGGTGGTCACCACGCCGGTCGACGTGGGGCGGCTGATCCCGACCGCCGCAGCCAGGTCCCGAGACTCCATCTCGCCCCACACCCACAGCACCCACAGGACCACGAACGAGGTCCACGACAGGCGGTCGTGGGCGAGGACTCTGGCCTCCATGTGGCGGCGGATCGCCGCGGAGGCCCGGAACAGGTTCGAGACCGCCCACATGGCTCGGAAATCGAGCGGGAGGTGCCCGAGCTCCTCGAGGACCTTCCGCTCAGCGGGCAGGAGGTCGTCCGCGCCCATGCCTGAGGCGCATCCTAACCCCCGTCGCGCCGGGGCTCAGACATGGAAGGACGTTGGCGGATCCTCCATGGTGAGGACCTCCCGGTCGATCGACCACGGTGAGATATCCGACTCGGCCTTGCCGTCGAAGACGAGCTCCACGAGCGACCTTCCGAACACCCCGGCGAACTTGAACGCGTGCGCGGCGCCCTGGCCCACCGCCGCGTGCTCGTGGCCGGGGACCAGGTCGATCACGAAGTCACGGTCGGGCGTCATCGTGTAGAGGCAGGTCTTCACGGCGATGTGGGGGCCGAAGCCACCGGGCAGGTGCTCCCGCATGAAGGCGTCGAGCGTGGCGGTGTAGCCGGGGTCGGGCTCGAGCGAGCGCGTGTCGCCGGTCACCTCGGGGCCGGCGGCGTCCAGGCCGATCTTCGCGCCGGCCTCTCCGAAGGCCGGGAGCCCATAGAAGGACGGCACGCCCATCCAGATCCAGATGGGGAACCGCTCCGGCCCGAACCCGTCGAGGTCCTGCGACGCGTAGTAGGCCACCTGTTCCTGGGTGACGGTCAGGTTGATGCGGCGCCACAACTGCTCCAGGAGCTCGTTCGTCCACGCGTCGGCCGTGAGGATGAGGCGTTCGCCGCGATAGGTCCCCTGTTCCGTCTCGAGCTCGTACATCCCGCCGGCCTCGCGGACCTCGGTCACCCTGGCCCGATCGACCAGCGTGGCACCCAGCGATTCGGCAACCCGGCGGTGCGTGGCGTTCGCTCGGGCCGCGGCGACGAGGCCCGACGCCTCCTGGTACATCACTTTCACGTCGCGGGACAGCCTCCACTGCGGCCACCGCCGCATGGCCCCGGCCGCGTCCATCCACTCGTAGGCGATGCCGACCTCGTCGAGCGACCCGGAGTAGTCGTCCATCCACCCTTGGGCGTCCTCCGGGTACAGGTCGAGGCCGCCGGTCCCGATGACGAGCCGCTCGCCCGACTCCTCCTCGAGCTCCGCCCAGGCTCGGTAGGAGTCCTTCGCGAATCGCGCGTATGCGGGCGCGTGGTAGGAGAGCCGGATGATCCGGGAGTGGTCCTGGGAAGCACCGCGCTCGTGCCCGAGCTCGAACCGCTCCACGCCGAGGGCACCCGAGCCGGCCCGCTTGGCCGCCCAGTACACGGCACCGCTGCCGAGGCCGCCCAGGCCGACCACGGCGACCTCGAACTCCCGCCGCTCGGTCATCACACCTGGGTCTCGGTGTGATCGTGGTACTCGTAGGCCGACATGGCCTTGCCGGTCGGCGAGCGCCACTCCCGTTCGTCGGCGGGAAGCTTGCCGAGCACCTTGGCCATGGCCCGCACATGCTCGGCCACCGAGCCGCAGCAGGACCCGATCACGTTGATGCCCACCTCGTCCGCCTTTCGGGCGAAGCCGGCCATCTCTGCTCGCGCCAGCTGAAGCGGCGACAGCGCGTACGGGAAGTTCGGCGTGGACGTGAAGTCGGGCCGGTCGTTCGCCGTGCGGTAGGCCACGGGCTGGCTCGCCACGTATCCGGAGATCGCGTTCCGCATCTCGGTCGCGATGGGCAGCTGCTGCTCCGGGCCGTTCAGGCAGTTCACGCCCACCACATCGGCGCCGACGCCGGCCAGCCGCCTCGCGCATTCACCGGGCGAATCCCCCTCGTAGGACCGGGGCTCCGCCTGCTCGAAGGACATCGTGACCATGGACGGGAGGCCGGTGGCCTTGGCCCGCTCCACGAACAACAGCGCCTCGCCGAGGTAGCTGAAGGTCTCTCCCACCCAGAAGTCCGGAGGTCCGGCGTCCAGCATGTCCTGGAGCTGGCGGTCGAACCGCGCGCGGACGTGGTCGGCCGAGGCCGGATCGGCAGGGTCGTACGCCCAAGTCAGCGAGAGGTCCCCCGCCACGAGCGCATCACCCTCCGCGGCGACCTCCCGCGCCACCTTCACGGCGTTTCGGTTGATCTCGTCCACCTTGTCCTTCAGGCCCACGGTGGCGAGCTTGTCGTCACTCGCGTAGAAGGTCATGGTCGTCAGGAACTCGGCGCCGGCTCGCAGGAACTCGCGGTGCAGCTGGGCCAGCGCCTCGGGGTGCTCGATGGCCACCTCCGGCGTGAACGGACCGGCCTGGACGTAGCCCCGCTTCTCCAGCTCCAGCAGGTACCCGCCGTCGCCGAGGACCGGCCCCTCGGCCAGGCGCTCCAGGATGCCCTTCGGCATGCTCGCCCACCGCCTCCCCCGGACGTGAGGTCAGCGAGTGTACCGGCCGCCCCAGTCGCGGGTCGTGCTCCGCGCGTGACCGAAGGTCACGGCGCTCACTGCCGGAGCGGCGTCACGCTCGACCCCACCACCATGCCCGCCGAGAGCAGCACGAGGTTCTTCACCACGAACTCGCCCTCCACGGTGAGCAGCAGCGGGTTGCCCCGCTGGAACGCGATGTCGGGCTGCACGATCAGCACGAGGAACGTGCCCACCATCTGGAGCGCGAACAGGAGGAGCGTGAGCCGCATCAGCCGGCCGAGCAGCAGGCAGGTGCCGACGAAGACCTCAACCACGCCGAGGGTCGGCACCACCCACGAGGCGTCGAACCAGTAGACCGTGCTCGCCACGAGCTCGGACACCGGCGAGACCTGGAACACCTTCAGCAGGCCGAACCACACGAACACCAACCCGAGCGAGACCCGAAGCAGCGGGACCGAGACTCGCCTCAGAACTCGGATGACCCTCGCGTCAACCCGGCCGGCGCGCCGCCGCGCGATCGCCAGGAGGCCCCAATGCATCGGCCCGTCGGGCCGGCCCGACCCATCCGTACCCGTGTTCCGCGTCGGTGTCTGCATGATGCCTCCAGGCGGTCGAGGGATCGCCTCACAGCCTAGACCCGGCGGCTGCGATCGACCGGGACCACCGGTGCCTTCGGACGGTCGCGGGTTCCCGAATGTCGGCTCAGGCCTCCGCCAGGATCGCGTAGATCTTCCGGCGGGCCTCGGCCACGATCTCAGCGGCCTGTTTCACCTGCTGGGGCGAACCCGCCCCGGCGACCTGCATGGCCGCCGCGCCGAGCTGGAAGAAGGCCTCGCGGAGTTGGACAACCCCTTCGCCCCCTTGGCCGAACTCCCATGGCGGGACGCCGCCCGAACGCTCCTTGCGCGTCTCCACCTCGGCCTTGCCGGGATCGGTCAGCGAGAACACACGCTTGCCGTCTCGCTCCTCGCTCGTGACGAGCCCCTCGTCCTCCAGCATCTGGAGCGTGGGATAGATGGAGCCGGGGCTGGGACGCCAGGCCCCGCCGCTCCTGGAAGCGAGCTCCTGGATGATGTCGTAGCCGTGCATGGGCCGCTCGGCCAGCAGGGCCAGCAGGGCCGCGCGGACGTCCCCCCGCCTGGCCCTCCGCCCGAACCAGGGCGTCGGCCCGAACCACCCGCCGCCATGACGGGCGAGGCGTACCTCGAATTTGCGACCGGACGGTTCGTGGTGCCGGCGGTATCTCTTGCGTGTCTCGTGCATCTCCCTCTCTCCTCCTGCGCGATGCGTCTTCAATGTATCGCGATATATCGTAACACATCGCCCCAACACCACGCCCCGCGGGGGGCCAGGGCTCTCGGGGGCTCGTCAGCCCTCGGCCCGGCCGTTCGTGATCAGCACGTCGAGGATCCGGCCGAAGGAGCCCACGGCCAGGGACAGGTGGCCGTGGTCGGGTTCCAGCCGAGGCCGAACCGACGGGACCGAAGCCGCCAGCCACTTCCCGTGCGCGAACGGAACCATGCGGTCATGGGCTCCTTGCCAGATCGTGGCCGGGACCCGGATCGAAGAGAGGCTGAACTCCCAGTTCCGCACGAACGCGAGATCGTCGTCGAACCAGCCCCACATCCCTTCGCCCAGGGCCTCATGGAAGTTCCCAGCCAGGAACTCGCCCAGCGCTCCGGTGAGGGCGGCCTTGTCCACGTCGGACACGAGGTCGCCCAGGGCCTCGATGATGTCGTCACCCCTCAGATCGGCCAGCGCCTTCGCCTCCCGCTCGAGATACGATCCGAGGGCTTCGGGTCCGGCCAGGGCCGCCCCGAACTCCTCGACGTTCTCCTCACCCATCCCGGCCATCCAGTCCAAGCCCTCCGCGGGGTAGGGAGCGACACCGGCGATGGTGGCGGCGGCGATCACGCGGTCGGGCAGCAGGGCTGCGCAGGCCAGTGCGTGGGGTCCGCCGCCAGACCATCCGATCGTGCAGAAGCGCGGTGCGCCCAGGTGATCGACCAGGGCTGAAACGTCCGTGGCGCAGTCGGCCACGGACCGTCCCGGATGGCGGGTCGAGCCTCCGTACCCCGGCCGCGAGTACGTGATGAAGCGGAATGCCCGTGTCGCGGCGTCTTCAATGAACGGCTCGAACAGGATGACCGCGCCCGGCGTGCCGTGGTGGAAGACCAGCGGCGTCCCGTCCTCGGGACCGGCCACGGCTGCATCGAGCGATCGCCCGTCCGGGGCCGTGACCTGGAACCTCTTCGCGTCCACGTCGCCGAATTCTAGGTCAGGCGTACCTAGGTGGTGACGGCGGCGGCGAACTCCTCGAAGTTCTCCACGTACCGACGCGCGTCGTCCTCGGTGTGGAAGACCGAGGTCGTCCAGGTCTCCTGCTTGGTCCACGGGGACTTGAACACACCGCGGTTCTGCTGGAACAGCCACGCGAGGTACGTGATCCGCTCGTCGATCGCCACGCTGTCGCGATATTCGCGCACCGGGGTCGCGCTGTAGATCACCGAGCCCTTCGCGCCCAGACCCGTGACGTACGCCGGGAGCCGGTGCCCGTCGATCGCGGCTCCACAGCCGTCCGCAAGGACCTGGTGAATCGCGTTCAGCTGCGGGTACGCGTCCTTCGTCAGGACCTCGGTGAGGCACGCGCGCGAGGCGGCCATCGTGAGCGGGTTGCCGTTGAACGTGCCTGCCATGTCGTGCTCGCCCCGGAGCACCGGGCGGAACAGCTCCTCCGTCGCGCCGATCGCGCCGCACGGTACGCCGCCGCCGATCGCCTTGGCGAGGCACACGATGTCGGGGGTCACGCCGAACGCCTCGACGGCGCCGCCGTAGGCGATCGTCGCCCCCGTCTTCACCTCGTCGAACGCGAGGAACGTGCCGTGGCGATGCAGCAGGTCCTTCAGGCCCTGGAGGTAGCCGGCCTCGGGCATGATGACGCCGCAGTTCATCATGGCCGGCTCGACGATCATCCCGGCGACCCTGCCCTCGAGCTCGTCGAGCGCGCGCGCGGCCTCGGCGAGGTCGTTGAACGGGACTACGCGCACGAGCTCGGCGAACGCCTGGGGGATCCCGAGCGCCTGCGGGATCGTCGGCGGGCGCTTGCGCGAGCCCATCAGCTCGGGGTCGGGGACGACGGAGAACATCAGCGAGTCGTGGTGGCCGTGGTACGAGCCCTCGATCTTGATCAGCATGTCGCGGCCGGTGACGGCCCGCATGAGACGGACGGCCTCGAGGGTCGCCTCGGTCCCCGAGTTGCAGAAGCGCCACAGTGGGAGGCGGAACCGGTCGGCGAGGTTCTCGCCCACGGCGTCTAGGTCCTTCGTCGGCTGCGCGAAATGCGTTCCGCGGCGGGCCTGACGTTCGATCGCCTCGGCGATCTTCGGATGGGCGTGCCCGGCGACCATGGCGCCGTACCCGAGGTGGTAGTCGAGGTATTCGTTGCCGTCGATGTCCCAGATCCGGGAGCCCTGGCCGTGGTCGATGAAGATGGGATGGGGGGGCGAGTCCTGCCAGCTCGAAGCCACACCGCCGGCCACAGACTTCGCGACGACCCGCCTGTACTCGATGGATGCGCGGTGCCGAGGCTCAAGCTTGGCCTCTTCCTCCCCGATCAGTCGATCGATGTGTTCGAGGTCCAGCTCGACGGTCTCTCGGAGCGACATGAGTGCCAGCCTCCCGCTGTTTGAACGGCCATTCAATGATACCCGTTCGTCAAGTGTTCGGGCCGGAAGGAGGCTGCGTCGCAACAAGGAGGGCCGGCCTCGACCGGGGCCGGCCCTCCAAGTTCCAGTGGCGGAAGTGCTATGAGGTGAGCTCGATCACGGGGCACACGAACTGCCTGACCACGCCGTTGTCCACGGCGCTGCCGTCGGCCAGGGCGGCGTCGATCTCTGCGTCGCTGTCGAATACCCCATTGCCGTTCAGGTCGTTCGCGGCGAGCGCCGCCGCGTATCCGGACGCGAAGCTCAGCAGGTGGACCCGCCACCGCCCGCCGTTGTAGTCGGTGTCGCCTGGGGCGGCTTCTGCCACGTTGAACGGCTGGGCGCCCGCAAACTGGTAGATGACGTCGAACGAGTCCGCCGGAGCCCCGGTTCCGGAGAGGTCCGTGGGGGTGCCCACGGTCCGGTACAGCTCGCCATCGACGTAGAACGCCGGGCCGCCCACGCCACCGGCGCCGGCTGCCAGGGCGGCGCCAGGTACCGCGATCGCGCCCGCCAAGGCGAGCGCGAGGACGAGAATGACTCTGCGCATCGCGTTTCCTCCTTTGTCGAAAATCGCTGCCATCGGCCCCCATGGCGGGAGGCCGCGTGCCGACCCGGCCGGATCGTTCTGGAGCCATGCTAGGGAGCGGGCCATTAGGAACCGATAACCGAACCCTTACGGAGGCATGAATCTTCCCGCGGACGGCCCGAGGAGAGCCCACTGCTACAATCGCCGGCGAGCGTGGTGGCCGTAGCTCAAGCGGTTAGAGCACCAGGTTGTGGTCCTGGGGGTTGGGGGTTCGAGTCCCCTCGGTCACCCCACCATCGAGGTCCGCCCGCTTGCTATATTCGGGCGGGCCTCTAGCTCAATCGGATAGAGCAACGGACTCTTAATCCGCAGGTTCCGGGTTCGAGTCCCGGGGGGCCCACTCGCAAAACCGCAGGTAGAAGGCCTGTCAGGCGATGGCGACGCCGAGCTTGCCACCGCTCCTCCCGTCTACCTCCCGTCTGTGACACGACTTCGTCACCGGACGGGCTTCAGTTCTGCATCGAGAAATGACAAGGCGGCCGCCGCCCAACGTTCCCGACGATGCGCCGGTCGGCTTCGCTCGTCACTGAGAGGTCGAACGTCACCGCCAAGCTCCTCACGTGGTCGCCGTTCGATCGAATCCATCCCGCCACGGTCGCGAGCGCAAACTCGACCGGGCGGCTCGGCTCATCAGTCACCGTGCTACGCGACTCGGCCCGGCTGTTTGAACCGGAGAAGTCCTGGGCGCAGACTCGCCGCGTAGCCGAGCAGGAGGAGGACGGAACCGACCCCGATGGCGACGTACATCACGAAGAGGTTGTTCTGAACGTACATCCCGACGTAGAGAACGACGCCTCCGACCACCGCCGGGACGGCCGCACTTCGCCGGCGAAGCGCCACTCCGGCAACGACCAGCAGGAGCGAGGCCAGCAGGATCCTGGGGACGGCGGCCCTGTGGTCCGAGGTCAATCGGTTCAACATCGGGGCACGGGTGACGTGGCCCGAACGGAGCTTCTCGTCCGTCAAGCGACAGAGGGCGACCGGCACCGAGGGGTAAGCCGCCCGTTTCCGCGTGTTCGGTGCGCTCGCACGGACGCTCTCACAACGGCGCACCTTCGACCAACTCGACGGTTGTTCGATGCATCGCGAGGATCTCGGTCCCGCTACCGCGAGCTTCGCCTCTTCCTCGGGTCCGAGTGTCGTCGCATCCGGAGGCGCACCGATGGGGAGATCGCCAAGAGCACGGCTGCCACCGCTGCCAGCATCGTAGAGCCCTCTCCCCACCGCACGAACAGGGTGTTGGACTCCCCGAGGCGGACCTCTCCGGTCAGGATCGCGGCCTCGTACAGATCGGTTCGCTCGACGATTCGCCCGGCCGGATCGACGATCGCCGAGATCCCCGAAGGGGCGGCCTGGATCACCCACAGGCCGAGCTCCACCGCTCGCAGCCGGGTGAGTTGGAGCTCTTGCTCGGCTACGGGCGCATCCGGTCCATAGCTCGACGTGTTCGTGGGCACCACGATGAGCTGCGCGCCTCGCTCGGCGAACCCGCGGACGATCCCGGCGAACGCGACCTCGTAAGAGATCGGCGTCCCGACCAGCCCGCCGTGGACCGGCAGAACGCGCGGACCGGGCCCCGGAACCATGTCCCTCGGTACGGCTCGAAGGGCCTGTAGGGCACAGAAACCTCGATTCGCCGCCTGACCAGGCACTTGCGAAGCATCGGCCTGATCCTGTTGGGTACAAGAATTCGATCAGTCAGCGGCATCGAGTTCAGGACCAGACCGAGTCACCGAACTGTTGCCAGTGAGCGGCGACCGCCGGAGCTCGGAAAAGGCCTGAGAGGATGCCGCCCGGACCGTCGGCCGCGCGGCGCGTGCCCGACTCAGCGCGATGGCTTCGGTCAGGCAAAGCGACCAGGCGGAGTTGAGTCGGGGCCGGTCCGTCGCGAGGACTCGCGCCGCCGGGTGGTGGGCGGTGCGCACCGGGTATCCAGAGGGGTCGATGCAGCTTCAGGACGCACGGGTGCTCCCGACCGCGGTCGGGATCAGCGATTGGGTGCGTGGCGGTAGGAGCCTCGCTGGGGCGACGGGCCAGGTCGAGCGGGACTGGGTCTCCCGCATCCAGGACCGCAGGAGAGTCTGGCTCCTGCCGACCCAGATCCCTCTTGGCCGGAGGCGGATGCACCGGTGGACAAGGTGGCGAGGGCCTGGGCCCGCAGGAACTCCCGCCAGTCGGTCCGATCCGCCGAGGCGCCGGTCCCAGGCCATGGCGGCGCAGCACGTTCGCGATCGTCGTGGCGGAGATCCTGACGCCGAGCTTGATGAGCTCGCCTTTGGAACCGGTACCCGGAGAAGGCTGACCGGGGCGCTGGTCGGACAGGAAGATGCCGCCGTGATCTCATTGCGCGAGTCTCCCTGATGCCGACGCCGGTACCCAACGCAACAATGCATCGAGGACGGGTGCCCGAACCCGGAACAGCAGGTCGGAGACGGGGAGGCGATGAGGATGACGTACGAAATCGACGCCGGATGGATCACCGGGAAACTGCCGGGTCCGGACGGCGATCTCATCCCGGTGAAGCACTTCCCGCAAGGACCGTACTATCGACGACAACGCGCCAATCCTATTCTGTGTCTTCACACGACCGAGACGGACGGCTACGTCGAGAACCTTCGATACCCGTCGGAGTTCCAGGTTGGCGAAGGGATCATCGGCCAGCACAAGCCGCTGTGGGCGCGCGGCGAGGCGGTCGATAC
>JBOGVG010000105.1:0-2488 GCA_050692435.1 Actinomycetota bacterium | reverse complement strand
GATCCATGCGCCGGCGGCGATGACCAGGCTCACCGGAACGAACACCAGCGCGTAGCGGTCGGCCAGCCGGACGAAGGGTGCCTTCTGCTTCTCCGCCTCCTCGATCAGCCGGACGATCCCGGCGTAGGTGCTTTCCTCGGCGGTGGCTGTGGCCCGGAGGGCGAGCGACGCGCTGGCGTTCACCGCGCCACTTCGCAACGCCTCGCCCTTGCTCCGCTCGACCGGGCGGGACTCCCCGGTGAGGGCCGATTCGTCGAGCACGCAGTTCTCCGAGACCAGGAAGCCGTCCACCGGCACAACCTCGCCCTGCTTCACCAGCAGCACGTCCGCCGGCCGGACGTCGCCGATGGGGATCGACTGGAGCTCGTCCCCGGCGTACCGATGCACCGTGCGAGGGGCGCGTTCCAAGAGGGACGAGAGCTCTCGGTGCGCGCGCGCGTCGGCGAACGCCTCGAGCGATCGCCCGCTCGAAAGCATCAGCGCGATGACCGCGCCGGCCAGAAATTCACCCAGAGCCAGGGCGCCGGCCATGGCCAGGAGGGCGATGACGTCGACCCCCGTCTCCCGGTGCAGCAGGTCGATCGCCACCGAGTAGGCCAGGGGCAGGATGCCGACGACCGTCGTGGCCCCCCACGCCACGTTGGCCGCGTCGTGCTCGCCCGCGAACCACAGCCCGCCGCCGACGACGAGACCGACCACGGCGAGGGCCAGGAAGGCTCGGCTCGCATCGCGCCGTCTCATCGCGGTCATCGTTCCGCAGCGGGCGTCGCCCGCCTCAGCTCTCCTTTCAGGTGCCGGGTGAGCGGCACGTCGCGCATGGCCATCTCGAGCTCGTAGCGCAGGACGTTGCCCTCCAGCTCGAACCGCCGGCGGAGGTCGGTGACCGGGGAACCGGTCCCCGTGATTGCCACGGTCGTGGAGGCCACGTCGATCGTGTTCGCCGACGCGGACCCCTCCGCCACCTCAACGATACCCAAGGGATGCGCTAGCACGAGCTCGACCCGGCCGGCGGCCGTCGGGCGGACGAACCCTCGCTCGAAGTGGAGCGGCTCACCGCCGTCGGCCCAGCTACGTTGGGCGTACAGGAGGAACGGCTCGCCCACCTGCTCGAAGGACATCTCCTCGGCGTAGCGGAAGGGGCCCGAAGAGGGCCAGTCGCCCTCTCCCTCGCCCGCCCATGTCCCCAGGAGGAACGCGATGGGCTCCAGGTCCGGATGAAGCGCCGGCGCGTCCATCTCGGCGACGGTACCACGGGCAGGCGCGGGCCCCGCCGTACTGCGCCCACGTCCCCCAGGAGCTCAGGCCTCGACCGGTTTGAGCTGCGAGATCGCCTGGTCGGGGGTGACGTCCATGCCGTGGACTTCCTTGCCGTGCTTCTGGATCAGGGGGACCAGTTCCTCCTGCGTGCCCTTCGCGTGCCAACCGCACTCGCACGTGACCTCGTACTGCATGCGACCACCTCCTTCCGCGACCGATACTAGGAGGGTCAGGTTGGCCGAAGGTTGGAGTGTGGTTGGAACAGGAGACGTCGCTTCGGATCTACCTCGCCGGCTCGATCTGCGCCGTCCGCGGCTCCGCCCTGGTGCCGCAGTCGAGGCTTCCCGGACGGCAGGGCCGCCTGGCCTTTGCCATGCTGGTTGCCGACCGGGAGCGCGCGCTCTCGCCCGACGAGCTCGCCGAGCAGCTGTGGAGTGAGAAGCCGCCTCGAGCCTGGGACACCGCGCTTCGGGCCATCGTGAGCAAGCTTCGCTCGGCGCTCGGCGACGTCGGTCTGGCCCCCGACGCCATCGGCCACGCTCTGGGGTGCTACCAGCTCCTGCTCCCGGCAGGGGCCTGGGTCGATCTCGAGGCGGCCGACGATGCAGTACACCGGGCCGAGGCGGCGCTGCGAGCCGGTCGTCGCGACGAGGCGAACGGATGGGCCCTGGTGGCGAACGCCATCGCCCGTCGACCGTTCCTGGCCGGCGAGGACGGCTCGTGGGCCACCAGGCGCCGGGACATGCTCCGCGACGTTCGGGTTCGGGCGCTCGAATGCCGATCGGCCGTGTGCCTGGAGAAGGAGCTGTTCCCCCTGGCCGCCCGCGACGCCGAGCTCGTCCTGGAGCTCGAGCCGTTCCGCGAGACCGCCTATCGCCTCCTGATGCGGGCCCACACGGGGGCGGGAAACCCGGCCGAGGCCCTGCGCGTCTACGGGCGATGTCGCGGCCTGATGCAGGAAGAGCTCGGGGTGAGCCCGTCACCGGAGACCCAGGCCGTGTACCTCGGCATCATCAGGACGGGTTGAGCCACCCGCGGGTGGTAGCGTGAGCCGCATGCCGACCGTCGCCCGCCTGAACGTCACGCCGGTCAAGTCCACGGCATTGCACAACCCCCAGCGCATCATGCTCGAGCGTCACGGCGCGGTCGGCAACCGCGAGTTCTTCTTCGTGGGCGATGATGGACGACGGTTCTCGGGCGCGCGGAAATCGCCGCTCATCCCCATCCGAGC
>JBOGVG010000104.1:0-2762 GCA_050692435.1 Actinomycetota bacterium | reverse complement strand
CGCCGATCGTCCGGATCGACGCTTCGTTCGACCATCCCCGTCTCCACCAGGGAGGCCACCAGGCGAGTCATCGTGGGGGGCTGGACCTGCTCGACCGCGCACAGCTCGCCGATGGTCATGGGGCCGGCCCGCTCGATCGTGGACAGGGCCGACAGGAGCGACGGGGTGATGCCCGGCTCGGCCTGCTGGCGAAGCTTGCGGGCCAGGCGGGTCACGCCCAGGCGCAAGCGGGCGGCCAACTCTGCCGTGTCGATCGGCGCGATGGTGGTAGTCACGACGCCGAGTATAGTTCGCACAGCTAATTAGTGTCACGAACTATCTGGAGGACCTCCGGTCGGGGGAACCACCGATCGAGCCGGCCCGTCTCTCTCGGGTTCGGCGTGCGACACTGGGACATCGGATGGGGAACCTGAGGCGGATGGGCAAACGCGCGTTGCTGGTCGTCGGATGGTCCATGGCGATGCTCGCTGCCGCCTGCGCGAATGAAGGCAGCGAGAAGGCCAGTGGAACGCCCTCGCCGGTTCTCGAGGATGGAAGGCACTTCGGCTACATCCGGTCCGCACAGCTCACGGCCGAGCCGCAGGTCATCGTGTTCGACCTTGCCGAGCTGCTGACCGGCGACGAGGCGAACCAGGCCGCAGCGGAGCGGGGCAAGGAGACGCCGGTTCCGAACGACTACTTCATCGTCAACGACAACCCGAGGCTCCGACAGCTCTCGGTGGCGCCCGGCCTACGGATCCTCCTGCTCGACTGGACCGACTGCTGCGACACGATGTTCCGGGCAGACCCGCAGCTGTTCCAGGAGTCCTTCGATCAGAAGAAGTACCCGCCCGGAAACTACAAGGGGAAGTTCTCCCCATACTGGCTGACGGTGAAGGGCGGAGCCGTGACGAAGATCGAGGAGCCGTACTTCCCGTGAGTGCCGGGGCGGTTCGCGGCCTCGTGGCTGCGTGCGCGCTGGGGACGATCGCACTGCTGCCCGCCTGCACGACGGCGGCGGCGGACAGGTCGGCGGACGGTGGCGTCCCCGAGGCATCGCCCACCGACAGCGCTCCGGCGGAGACGATGCCCTCCCGCCCCTCCCCCTCCGACTCCGCGAGCTCCACCCCGCTCCCGGCCCGGTTCAGGGGAACGGTGTCGGCGCTCCCCGCGGACCTCGAGGCCCAGATGCGGGGTACAACGTGGCACTCCGGGTGTCCCGTGGCCATCGGACGGCTGCGCCTGCTGACCCTTCGGTACTGGGGGTTCGACCGCCAGGTGCACGAGGGCCGCATGGTGGTGAACGGGTCGGTGGCGGACGACGTGGTCTCCGTCTTCCGGCAGCTGTTCGATGCGCGGTTCCCGATCGACCAGATGCACTTGGCCGTGAAATACCGGCCAAACCACTACGACCCCAACGACGACCGCGATTACACGGCCGGGTTCAACTGCCGGCCGGTGGTCACCGCTCGAGGCGCGGGCACCACCTGGTCGCAACACGCGTACGGCTTGGCCATCGATATCAACCCCATCGAGAACCCGTACGTCACCGCCGACGGGTACGTGCGGAACAACAACGCCAGGCCGTTCCGGGACCGATCCTTGGACGAGCCGGGCATGATCCACCCGGGGGATACGGTGGTCCAAGCGTTCGCGTCCATCGGCTGGCAATGGGGCGGGTACTGGTCCGGCGACAAGGACTACATGCACTTCTCTCTGACCGGGCGGTAGGACCGCTTCCGGTCAGGGAACGGCCGGCGTTCGAACACAGCCCTCATCACGCCCCAGCTTCGTCAGGCCCTCGAGGTCGCCGGCCCCCCAGTCCGTCATCCCCCCGCCGCTGGAGTTCATCAGCTCGCCCCATTCGGACGTGTGGCCCAGGCCGATGATATGGCCGAACTCGTGCTGGAGGACCGGGCCATGGTCGTCCGGAAAGTCGAATCCCGAGGGGCCGATCTGCTCCGCGTTGATCACGATCCACCCGCTCACGTACACGCCCGTGCTGCCGGGCGCGGGCATGGGCGTCGAGAGACCCGCGAACTGGACGCGGCCGGGTCGCGACCACTCGGAGTCGTCACCCGGGACGATCGAGACCCAGGCGATCAGGACCGGCGCCCATCGCTCGCCGTACCGGTCTGGCTCGTAGGCGTCTCGGTAACGGGACGGGGGCTCGTTGGTCGGCCCGTCGTAGATGAGGTCGATACCGGTTGCCGCCTTCACTCGTGCCGCCGCGACCATCACGTCCTCCAGGGCTCCGGGAGGCGCATTCTGGAAGTTGACGACGTAGTGGATCGGCGCACACGGGTTCCACCGGTACGGATGGCCGTCCGACGAGGCGATGAACGCGTATTCGTCCGGCCGGTCGTGGCCGACCGCGACCGCCACGGGGGCAGCAACCATGAGCCCCACGAGGACCAGGGCAATCAATCGTCCGCCGTGAAGCCATCGGGAGCGGACCCGCGCCGGGGGCATTGGCGGGATGAAGACATCCGGACGCCGAGGAACCGGGATGTCGGGGCGCGGCGGGGGGCGGAGCGCCGGGTGACCGATCACACCCTTGTGGTCGGCAACGGCGGGGCTGGGACTTGAGCTCGTTGGTCCGGCCCAGAGTCCTCCCGGGGCGAGAGCTGGCCGGGCCCGGTGGAACGGGCTCGATTCAGATGAACAGCTGGATCGACGACTCCTTCATCTCCAGGAGCGCCGTGGCGGCGCCGATCGGCTCCTCCAGGCCGTCGATCAGGTCCTCCTGCTTGACCCCCATCAGGTCCATGGTCATCTGGCAG
>JBOGVG010000103.1:0-68123 GCA_050692435.1 Actinomycetota bacterium | reverse complement strand
GGCGACAAGAACGTCGGCATCTGGGGCGGAGCGAACATCATGAGGCAGTACCTGAAGGCCGGGTTGCTGGACGAGATGCAGATCCACCTGGTCCCCGTACTACTCGGCGGCGGTGTCCGGCTCTTCGAGGATCTCGACCCTGAGGGAATCGAACTGCGGAGGACAAGTTCGATCGAGACACCGAGCGCCACTCACTTCCGATTCGAATTGGTGAAGTGACACACGTAATTCCCGATTCTTGACTTCCAAGGCGCGGTCGTCGTGAAGATGATCGCCTCGGGATAGAGCCGCCCGGAGTCGTGAACGACGATGACGGTCGCGATGTGCCGGCCGGCCGAGTTGCGTCGCCACAAGGCCAGGTGGCGAATTCTCTCTAGACCGGAGACCGACCCCCAGGCTTCGGTGACCGACTGAAAGGTCTGCCCTTGCTACCCTCTGACTTCCTCCGCTGTGATGAGCACGCGCGTCATCCACGCCTGCTCCCCAACTCGGTGTCGATTGGGTGAGTCTCCGAGATGGTCACATCCGTTCGATGAGATGGCTCGCCCAGAGTCGCAGACACGAGGGTTGTCGCCCCTTTCGTTCGGATCCCCCCGGGTGCACGGACAAAGGGGACGACGTGCCGTCTCCGCTCACGGGCAGGAGCTGTCGCCACCAGGGGCGCCCGCGGCGCTGTCCTGCCCGGGTCTCCGCCGGGACTAGGCCGAGACCGCAGCGGCTCGCCTCGCGACGGACGGCCGCGGCGCTCGCTCGTCGTGCTCGACCACCACGAGACCGACGGCGGTCAGGACATCCACGGACCTGACCCCGGGCAGCCGCCCGATCCCGCCCTGCACGTCGCCCGCACAGTTCGCGCAGGATCCCTCGCTCACCCGAAACGCGTGCGAAGCGTCGCTCCCCGCTCGTCACTGACCGGGGACTCTGGCGGGCTCGACACAGCGGCCGAACCGGTAACGATGGGGATCTCCCGCCGCGAGCTCATCGTGCACTCAGGTGATCAAGTCAGTGCCTCGAGCGGGACAGGAGTCCCGACGGTTGGCTCCGTGACGCAGAAGGCTAGGTCCAGCAGGCTCGCCACGCAGGATCGGCCACTCGGTAGACCGGGCGGCAGCATCGATGGAACACCGCGTAGCGGCCCTCGCCGCCCGTGTGGGCGAAGTCCCGGCAGACGGCGCCGGCGTCAAAGCGGAACGACCTTCCCCGGGGGTCGTTCAGCACCCGTCCGGTTGCGCTCGCTCGCATGAAACGACTACAACCGGTGTCACACACGAAACCACTATGACTGGTCTCATCGCCAGAGGAGGGCGACACATGAGCACACGGCACATCAACCCCGAGGGACTCCACCGCAGCCCGGCCTTCAGCCAGGCCGTCGTAGTCGAACAGCCGGCGAAGACGATCTACGTCGGCGGACAGAACGGCGTCGACGCCGACGGCAAGGTCGTCGGTCCCACCGTCGGGGAGCAGGCCAGCCAGGCGTTCCGCAACCTCGGGACCATCCTCGAGAGCGAGGGAGCGAGCCTGGCGAACATCGTGCACTGGACCATCGCCGTGGTGGACGGCCACACGTTCGACGAGGGTGTCGCCGCCTTCCAGCAGGCGTGGAACCCGGCCGACCCACCGCCGGCCCTCACGGTCCACGTCGTCGCCGGCTTGGGCCCCGAGTTCCTCGTCGAGATCGACGCCGTCGCCGTCGTGTGACGCCGGCGCGGCTCGTATCGTCGAACATCGTCGTCGTCGCTCCCGCCCGTTGCGCCATCCAACGTTGCAGGGCCGGATCGATAACTCGATCGGCGCCTGACACGGCGGGGATGTCGCGCCAGGCTGCGGGCCCCGACGGTGTCGACACGCTCACGACCGTCACGTCTGTGCAGCCGTGCCCGTGGGCAAGACCAGGACTACCGCGCTTGCAGCGAGCCAGGTGGCCAGCATCAGAATGCCGCCTGCGGCCACGTAGAAGATCAAGGCGGCCATGGTCCCGGCCGGGATGAGCGCGGAGTACCGGTGGCTCTCGCGACCAGCGAGCGCGATCGCGCCCGTGAGCGCGAGGAGCCCGAGAAGGATGATCGCCGAGCCCAGGACGAAGCCGAAGAATGCCCAATCCATGTGCAGGCCATCCTCAAGGATGGCAAACGCGGCAATGGGGTCGTCGAAGAACATCGTGCCGAACCTGCTGATAGCGAGAACGAAATGCCCCGGCAGAAAGGGGTGGATCTGCGCATCGCCCTGGTCGAAGGTGACTTCGGGAGCCGTTCCGCCCGGGCGAGCTCGCGGGCGCGCTCAATGGCGGACGCGGAGATGTCGACCCCGAGCGCACTCCCTGCCAGCGCCATCCGGGCGGCATCACGGGTCGTCTGCCCGGTCCCACATCCGATATCGAGGACGTGCTCATGGCGGTGGATCCGGCAGGCGCGGCGCAACACTCGTTGTGCAGCCGCAGCTCGGCGTCGTAGTCGGTTGCGCTGGGCCGGTGTTTGTCTGCGGCACCGTCCCGCACCGCAGCCCGTCAAGACGGTCGGGGTCGCCTGGATGTTGTTGGTGATCCGCGTCCGTCACGGATGGCACCCACCCTCTCGGCACCACATCGGGGTCGTTGCAAGCATGGCACTGCTGCTGCGCTCATGTTCGATCGATAGGGACTCTTCGTGGACCTGCGGTCAGGGACCAGCTTCGATCACCCCACGTATCTCGTGCTCCGGGGGCTGCGGCTCGATGCTCGTGAGCACCCATGTCGCGCTAGCGGCCTCCCACGCATGAGCGTCGGCTCCGGGCGGCACCTCGACGACGAGATCGAAGGGATCCTCGCTCCCGGCACGCTCCTGCCGAAGAGCTTCGGCGAGTTCGGCGAGCTGCTCGGGTCCGGGGAGATCGATCGGGAACAACCCGTCCCATCGAGCCGCGCGTCGGACCGGGCCCCTATTGGGCCAGTTCGCCGCGACCCAGACGGGGATCCGCGGGCGCTGTACCGGGAGGGGGCGGAATGCGCCGTTCCAGAATCCACTGAGCCGCTCCAAGCCCTCATCCAGCAGGCGCGCGCGCTCGAGTGGATCGATGGCCTCTCCGTAAGGCCTGAGATCGTCGGTGTTGCCGAGCCCGACGCCCAGTTTCAGACGCCCGTTGCTCAGGTGGTCCAGCGTGGCCGTCTCCCGTGCGACCTTCTGGACGCGCCTCCGCGAGAGCGGAGTGATCATCGGCCCGATACGAAGGCTGTCCGTCTTGGAAGCGATGGCGCTGAGTCCCACCCATGGGTCGGCCACGGCGCGGTCCGAGGGCGGATACGCGATCCGATCCCACAGGAACAGGCCGTCCCAACCTCGGGACTCAGCAACCCTGGGGAGCTCGGCCAGGAGACGCGGATCCGCCAACTCGTCGAACGGTGCCAAGTACAGTCCGCGCTTCATGGCTCGTCGCCTGGGAGCACCCCGTCTAGAATTTCCAACGCGCGGCCCCGAATGGCCGTCCATGCCGAGACCGAAGCCCGTCACCGGCGTCATCTCGTACGGGTCGTACGGGGGCGAGCCGGCGGAGGGGGCTCCGTACTCCGCGAAGAAGGCGCCGTCGCGCACCGTCAGGGGCCACTCGTACTTGGACGCGTATGCGTCGGCCACGAGATGGAGCTTCGCCTCGTCGCTTACCCTCACGGCTTCGCCCTCGACGACCACATCGAGGGTGGGAACCTCAGCCGCGACCACACATCGGGCGTTTAGCGCGAGGTTCTTCGCCTTGCGGCTCGTGCGGGCCGCTGTGAAGTACAGAGCATCGCCCACCCAGACACCGAACACCGGCATGATATGTGGTCTCCCGTCTGGGCGCACCGTCGCTAGCCAGTACCTATTCGCCTCCGCGAAGCGATCGCGTGCTTCCGTCCAGGGCGTCACGCTAGTGACGCCGTTGGTCGCGATGGACTGCTCGGCAATCAGCATCTTACGGGCCATCTGTTCCTCCCCTCTCCTCGCAAGTTCCTTCAGGACAAACTAGTTCAGCCCACCACCAGCGAAGACGGCGTTCAGACCGAGACCCCCGAGCGCCGCAAGCGAAAGCCACCAACAGGCCGTCGTCTGGAAGGCGTCGGCCTCCGACCGAGGAGCATTGCCTCCCGTCCAGTTCCTACCGACACGAATCGTGCTCACGACTCCCGACCGTCGCAGTCGGCCGCTTTCGCTCCGCGTAGACGTCGCTGGGCCTCACTACGCCCTCGGTTACGAAGAGATCTTTCCTGTAAGGCTCACTGCCCAGGGTCAACCGAATGGTCCCGCCGGCTCGCGAGACCCGTTCCCACTCGGTCCACAACGGCATGAGATTAAGCGGATAACTGCGCCCGTGTCGCTCGCTCCGACCGAGCGTTTTCGCTGGTCAGCACACCGTTCGAGCTGTTCCGGTTGCAAAGCAGGTGCTCTACCGACTGAGCTACGTCCCCGGCACCCAATCATAGGCGCCGAGGCGCCCGCCTTCGGGTTACGGGCTCGGCGACGGCGTGGGGCTGTCGGTGGGACTGGGTGAGGGGGTGGGCGTGGGCGACGGGCTCGGGATCTTCTGCTGCACGGCCCGTTCCTCGGGCGCGCGGTCCAGACAGGTCCGCGGACATTCCTTCCCGGTGAACTGCGAGAGTACCCACCAGAAGTACAACGTTCGCGTCGGCCCGAAATTCAGCTTGCCCATGTCCACCGTCATCGTGACCCCATCGGCTCCGGACTTCGCCACCCGGACCCGGCCGATCTCGGTGTCCCGGCCGCCCGTCCGCCGACGGAGGAGCAGGCCGACCAGCTTCGGTCCGTCGGACCGGACGACAACTAGGTAGTCCTCGTCGGGGCTCCCCAGCGTGTCGAGGATCACCAACACGAAGCCCGAGTCCTGGATGTCGTCGACGGTCCAGGAGCCGAACGTGTGCAGCGCCCATGAGGCCGGGCCGGCGTCCTGGTCGAACCGAATGTGCCGCAGGTCCAGGGGCCCGGGGCTGTCGTTCGCATCGCCCAGGTTCGTCCGGGCGGCGAGGGCCGGGATGATCGCGGAGAGCCCTATCGACGCCAGCACCGCGACCACCATCGTGACGCCGCGGAACCCTCGTTTCACGCAGCTCCCCGCCGGCCGAGGGATCGGACCGACCGCACCATCGTCCACGCCGCCACGCTCAGGCCGACGACGGCGAAGGCCAGGGGGAGAACGTCGGGGCCGGTGGGGATCCCCGGAGTCCGAAGCCGAGGGCTATCCACCCCCCAGACCGCGGCGACCGCCGCGGCAACGGTCAGGACCGCGTTCCGAAGGAGCAGCACCCGGTAGTCATGCGCCTTTACCGTTCCGAAGCACCCACACGGAACGAGGTCCCCGGCCCTTCGCCGAGCCCGCAGGACGGCGAGCGAGAACACGAGTAGCAGGGGCAGACCGGCGATGCCGGCCGTTCGGTGCAACCCGACGACGACGAGCCCGAGGACCCCGGCCTCCGCGACCGGTGCGCCGATCGCGGCGAACTGGTCGAGCGGGCCTCGCAGACCGTGGGCGGAGCGGGCCCGGCGCCAGTCCCTCGGGCTCAGGAGCTTGCCCCCGGCGGACCAGGCGAACACCGCGCCGAGCACTCCAGCCGCCACCGCTCCGACCCGGACGCCGGCCCCGGAGCCTGCCACGGCGAAGGCCGTCGTCGCCGTCATCGCGCCCAAGGCGGCGACATGGGCGGTCCGCCACGCCGGTGCCGACGCCGCGGCCTCCAGGCGTCCGATCAGCGCCCGCCCCTCCTCCGGCGCTCGGATCCGGGCCGTCGCGAGCACCGACAGGCCCCGCGCGACCCCGAATGGAGCGACGAGCAACGCTCCCACACCGGGCCTCCCCGACGAAGCCGCGGCCGCGGCGACGGCGACCAGCGTCCCTTGTCGCAAGAACGTGAGGAAGCCGATCCCCAGGCCCGCCCCGTACAGGAACGACGCCACCGGGGCCGGGAAGAAGGCCCGCCACCACTCGGGCACCTGACGGCGGAGCTGGGGAACGGGCACCGGTACCACCCCCGCCTCGCGCAGCAGGTAGATCACCGAGGCCACGACGACGACCACCAGGCCCCCACGTCCCCATGGAGCCCCTAGGACCGACCCGGCCGCCCCCAGGATCGCCCCGAACGCCGCGGCCGAAAGCGTCGCGCCGGCCACGTGGAGCGCCACGTCTCCCGCCCACCTTCCCCTTCGTCCCCCGTGCACCACGGGCGTGATGGTCTCCACCATCGAGAGCCCTCAGGGGCCGAAGAGCGTGGACACCCCCGCGACGAGCGACGCCACGACCACGGCGATCGCCACAGGCTCCGTCAACACGCCACGTTCAGCTCCCGGTACGTGATGCAGAACACCCGAAGGTTCTTCGGGCAGTACCCTCGAACAGAGGGATCGCCGTTGATGCGGATCCGCGAGCTCGAGCAACAGTCCTGGATGTGCCGGACCCTGCCGTCGCAGCACCGGCTCCACCCGCCCCCGTAGCGCGGGTCCTTCACGCCCGGGTACTCATCGGGGACCCGAGCCTGGCAGACCTTCCGCCGGCGCTGCCGGATGTCGGTGTAGATCCGCCCATCGTCGTCGACGGGATAGCCGTGCTTGGGATGCACCGGGAACCCGTACGCGTCGACCCGGGAGCGCGGCGCGTACGGGTGAGGGCAGGAGCCCGTCGTGAAGATATGCCCGCAGATGTGGTGCGCCTCGGCCCGCTCCGGAGCGAGGGCCACGGCCACGAACGGCCCACCGGCCAACGCCACCACCGCGCGGCCCACCGTGCCGAGGAACGAGCGACGGCTGGTCCGGCGGGCCAGCTCGACCTCGGCGCGGGCAAGATCCGAGCCCATCAGCCGGCGGGTACCCCCAAGATCCGCTCGGCCGCGCGGCGGGAGGCCGTGTCCACCAGCCCCTCGAGCTGCTCGAGGTTGTTCACGGTGCCTTTGGCCCGCACAACGCCCGCCTCGTTCAGGACCACCACGAAAGGAACGCCCGGCACCCCCCAGGCGTGCTCGGCAGCAGGGTCCGACACCACCTGCGGGACCAGGCCGGAGAGGCTTGCCGCGGCGGCCACCGAGGGAAGGACCTGCTCGCAGAGGGGACAGGTGGGCGAGACGAACATGACGAGGCGCCCCAGACCGGGGCCTCCGAGCACGGTCGGAACGCCATCGGGTCCGCTGGCGGTCACCGGCTGGGCGGGCTCGCCGAGGGGCGGCCCCTCCTCATCGACCTCCAGCGCGCCCAGCGGTCCGAGGCGCAGGTGGAGGACGCCCACCTGCCTGGCCAGGGCCACCACCACGACGCACAGGACGACGACCAGTACCCATTGGACTGCGAAGGCGGCCACCCACCAGCCGGACACCCGGCTAGGCCTCCCCGGGGTCCGGTACGGGCTCGGCCATGGGCTCCCCCTCGATGGAGAACTCCTCGGGGAACTTCTCGGGCGCCATCCACATGGGCTCGCCCCTCTTGTCCATGAACTGGATCACCGGCGTGCCGTCCGAGGTGAGGCCCATGATCGCCCTGAGCTCGCCTTCCCTGTTCAGCAGGCGGAGGATCGGTGACCCCTCCGCGGCCAGCCCCAGCCGGACCCGGACCTTCCCGTCCTCGTCTTGGAGGGAGATCGTTGGAGAGCCTTGCTGCGCAAGGCTGTACACGAACCCGAGCTGCCCGTCCTTGTTACGGAGGGCCAGGGTGGGGGAACCCTCGGTCCCCAGCCCGAACTTGGCGCGAACCTTCCCGTTCCTGTCGACCATGGCCAAGCTGGCCGAGCCGTCAGAGAACAGGCCGAACGTGGCCCGAACCTTGCCCTCGTCGTCCGCGATGGCCAGCCCGGCCGACCCGTCGAGCTGGACGCCGAACCGGGCCCGGAGCCGCTCGTCGGAGCCGTAGAGGGCCATGAACGGCGAGTCGTCGTTCGTCACCCCCAGCCGGGCCCGGACCTTGCCCTGGGAGTCCTCGATCTCGATCTCGCCCGCCCGCAGAATACGCTTCTTCATCGCATCACCCTCGTTCGCATCTCTCGGCCCACGCCCGCCCCCTAGCATGGCGCGACCGGAGGCCCCCCGCAAAGTACCTCGCCGGGCGGAACGGTCAACCACATCTGGAACGTGAGGGGCCACGTCGGCAGGGTCACGGGGCGGGTCGTGAGGGGCCCACCGGCCGCCTCAGGCGGGGACGTCGCTGGAGGAGAGGGGACGGGCCGGGCACGGGGCGCAAAAGCGAGAGACCGCCGAAACCCGAAGGTCCCAGCGGCCTCTCATCGCGCACTGTATGGGACTCCACCTCCGGCGGTCAAGCCGGGATGGGCGATCTTGTCACCTTTTCTCAGGAGCTCCGTCCGGACGGTGCATTCCGTGAGGCGCTCGGGGCGGGGCTCCACGCCGAGCCCCGGCCCCTGGGGCACGGCCATCGTCCCGTCGGAGTCCATCTCGAAGGGCTCGGTGAGGTCCTCGTGGAAGTACCGGCGGCTGGCGCTCGTGTCCCCGGGCAAGGTGAATCCGGGGAGCGCCGCCAGGGCCAGGTTGGCTGCCCGGCCGATCCCGGTCTCGAGCATCCCTCCGCACCACACCGGAACACCCCCGGAACGGCAGACGTCGTGGACGCGCCTCGCCTCCAGCAACCCACCGACCCGTCCCTGCTTGATGTTCACGATCCGGCAGGAACCGAGCGTCAACGCGGCCCCCGCCCCGGTCGCCGAGCGGATCGATTCGTCCAGGCAGATGTCCGTGCGGATCCGCCGTTGCAACTCCGCGTGGTCCACCAGGTCCTCGTGGTGCAAGGGCTGCTCCACCATGAGCAGGTCGAAGGCGTCGAGGGCCAGGAAGGTCCCGGCATCCTCCAGCGTGTACGCGGCGTTCGCGTCTACCGACAGGAGGACCTCGGGGTAGGCCTCGCGCACCGGGGCCACCCGCTCGACGTCGAGGCCAGGCTGGATCTTCAGCTTGATCCGTCGGTATCCCTCGGCCAGATAGCTGCCGATCTCTTCCACCAACGCCTCGGCGGTGGGGGCGATGCCCACGGAGACGCCACACGCCACCCGGTCTCGCTCGGCACCGAGGTACCGGGCGAGTGAGGCTCCCCCCGCCCGAAGCTCCGCATCGAGTACGGCGTCGATCAGGGTGGCCTTGGCCATGGGGTTCCCTCGGACGAAGGCGAAAGCCCAATCCAGCCCCTCGGCCGAGATGTCGCCCGCCCCGAACAGGGCCGGGGCGAGGAAGTCGCGGATCACGGACCAGGCACCCTCGTTGAACTCCTCCGAGAACCCCGGTTCGGGACCGGTCACGCACTCGCCCCATCCCTCGGCGTCGTCGGTCTCCACCCGTGCCACGATGCAGACCTTCTCCGTCTCCTGGCCAAAGCTGGTCCTGAAGGGACGCACCAAGGGGAGCGAGACCAGCCGGAGCTCGACGGCCCGGATCCGCGTCATCGGCCCGCCCAATCGTCGGCGGCGCCTGGGAAGACGAGGCGGTAACCCGGCGCTCGGTCGCCGGCCGAGCCGAAGGCCACGACGATCGCGCCGTGGCCGAAACACTCCTCCAACACATCTCCCACGGCCTCTCGCCATTCAGCTGCCAGGCCCGGGTCCCGTTGCTTCATGCCCGCGTAGTCGTGGGGGATGCACACCCGCAGGCTCCCTCCGTCCGGCGCGATCGGCTCCGCGCGCACCGGTCGGGGCAGATTGTCCGGTCCGTTCGCCTCGAGCACGGCGACCTCGTCACCCTTCGGGACCGGCCGAGGTCCGGCCGCCCGGTCCAGGTCCCACCGCACCACGAGCCGGTCGCTCCGCTCCCCTCGATTCATCACGTCCGTCATGGCCCCGTAGAAGTTGCGGTGGAACCGGTCGCATACCACCCCGAGCTTGCCGATGTTGAAGTGCGCGTTGCGGGACTGGAGCGGGTCGAAGGTCCACCGGACCACGCCGTAGCCCTGCTCGAGGGCCTGGGCCCGCTGCGCGAGCTTCAGGGCGTACCCCACGCCCCGAGAGCGGAGCTCGGGAGCAACCGCGAGCATGTGGGAATGGACGTGCGGCCCGTCTCGGTCGGACCCCATCCACCCCAGGACATAGCCGACCATCTCGCCTTGCCGAAACGCCCCGTACGGTTCGTTCCCGCTGTCGGACAGGGCCCGGATCATCTCCCTGGGCACGAACTGGTGCTCTCCCCAGGTGGCGATCATGATCCGCAGGATCTCGTCGGCATCTTCCAGGGAAGTGCAGGGCCGAAGCTCCACCTGCGCCGCGCGGGCGGCCTGCTCGGCTGTCTTCCAGGCCTCGCTCACCGCCATGGCGCCGGGAGTCTACCGTGGGCCCAGTTCGGCCCCGGGAACACGAAAGGCCCGTGCCGCGGCACGGGCCCTTCGATACGCCGCCGGAACCTAGCCGCCCTCCGGAGGGGGAAGCTCCTGCCACTCATCTTCGCTGAACTCCTGACCGCGGCGCCGCTTGAAGAACGCGACGATCGCGGCAATCATCGCCCCGATGAACGCCAGACGGAGCAGCTTCCCGAAGAAGCCGTGCTTCTTCTCGGACTCCTCGCCTTCCGCCATCCGAGTCTCCTCCTTTCGCGGTGGGCCTGGTTGGACTTGAACCAACGACCTCATCCTTATCAGGGATGCGCTCTAACCGAGCTGAGCTACAGGCCCGAAGCGAACCCCAAGGCCCCATCCACCCGGGTCCCGGCAAGCGTACGCGTGGCTCAAACGGGCTGTCAACGTCGTGGGCGACCTGCCGATTCTTGGAGGAAGGCGCCGCTCAATGGGGCTCGGCCAGCGTGACCTCGATCCCACCCACGACGTCCGAGATGAGGTTGTATAGGAACGCGAGGAACAGGTTGATGAGCGACCAGATGATGACCATGGCCACCCCGATCAGCGTCATGCGGGCGAAGATCCAAGCTCCGTGGATCTTGAAGTCCTCTTCCGGCCACAGCTGTCGCGTGAACTCGGTCAGGTGCTCGATCGCGCCGATCGCCCCCAAGATCCAATAGAGCATCGCCACCGCGAGCAGGATCACCAGGACGATGCAGGAATAGAACAGGAGCGAGAACTTAAACACCGACCACGGCCCGATCTTCCGGATCACCACCCGGGTCTGACGGGCCCGACGGCGCGGCCGGGTCGCCGTTCCCGCAGGCACGCCCGCCACTGTTCCAACGTCCGGGGCGGGCGCCGGCGCGGTCGGTTCCGTGGCGAGACCGGGTTTGTCCATACGCTGAGTCATCGGATACCCCGTCTTTCTACGCGGCCCGGCCAGCTTCGGCAACAACCCCGAGCCCCGAAGCGAGCCGGCAAGGGCTCCGTCCGGTGCGCCGAAGAGCACACGACAGTGGAGCGGACCGACCACCGCCAAGACCGCCAGCGTGATGACCCAGTCGCCTGCCCCGGAGTTCTCCTGCACGAGCAGGGCCCCGGCGCCGGTCGCGAGGCCTGACCCGGACACGAACCCGACGGCGCCCACCGGCGGCAGCCGTCTCCACAGCACGAACGCCCCGAGCAGTCCGGCGGCGGCGCCGCCGGCGATCAGCACGACGCCGGCCGCGGGGTTCACGGGTGCGATTATGGAGCCTCCTGAGGAGGTGGCCGAGGTGGGTCGCGAATCGCGACACCAGGTGTGAGCCGAACCCGTAGCGCCGAGCTCGCCGACCTCCGGTTGATCCTGACGATCCAAGCCCTCCGGGCGTTCCTGTACGGGTTCGGGAGCGTGGTCCTCGGGACCTCGCTCCTGCGCGGCGGGCTCACCGACGTCGCGGTCGGCGTGGTCTTCACGGCGATGTTGGCGGGCGCGGCGGCGAGCTCGATCGCGGTCGGGTTGGTGGCGGACCGCGCCGGCCGGCGGCGAGCCTACTCGGTGCTCCTGCTGGTGATGGGCCTCGCGGGGGCGGTGTTCGCCCTGACCGACTCGCTCCTGCTGCTGGTCGCGGCGGCGCTCACCGGCACCCTCTCCACCGACCCCAACGAATCCGGGCCCATGACCTCGCTCGAGCAGGCCATGATAGGGAGCGCTCCGCCGGCCCACCGGGCCAGGGTGTTCGGACGGTACAACGCGGTGGCGTACCTGGGGGGCGCGGTCGGGTCCCTGGTCGGTGGTGGTCCCGCGGCACTCCGAGAGCTCTTGCCCACCATCCCCCCCGACCAGCGGTGGCTGCTGGCCTTCCCGGCGCTGGCGATCGCGTGCGTAGCTCTTGCCGGTCGGCTGTCGGCAGCCGTCGAAGCGGGAGCGGGTCGCGCGGAGGGTATGGGTCGAGGAGGGAAGCGACGACGGGACCCACAGACCGAAGCGCGTGCCCTCTCCCGATCTCCGCTCCGGACGTCCCGACGCACCGTTACGAAGCTGGCGGCGCTGTTCGGCCTGGATGCGTTTGCCGGCGGGTTCGTGGTCCAGGCCTTCCTCGTGTTCTGGTTCGGTCGGGCGTTCGGGGCGAGCCCGGAGCTCATGGGCGTGGTGTTCTTCGCCGCGGGCGTGCTCCAAGCAGCCTCGTCGGTCGCGGCCGGGCGCGTGGCCGCGCGGATCGGCCTGCTGAACACGATGGTGTTCACGCACCTCCCTTCGAACGTGCTGCTGATGCTGGTCCCGGTGATGCCGTCCCTCGGATGGGCCATCGCCGTGCTGCTGGCACGGTTCGCGCTGTCGCAGATGGACGTGCCGGCGCGCCAGGCCTACGTGGTGGCAATGGTCGACCCGGAGGAGCGAACAGCCGCGGCCGCCTTCACGAACACCGCGCGGTACGCGGCTCGGCCCGTGGGGCCGGTCGGCGCGGGCCTGCTGATGCAGCGGGTAGCCATCGGAGCCCCCTTCGCCGTGGCAGGAGGACTGAAGGTCGCCTACGACCTCCTGTTGTACGCGACGTTCCGGCGGGTACCGTTCCCCGAGGAACGGGTCTCGCCGTCGTCCTGACGGCTACGCCTCTTCGGCCTGGGTCATCACGGGCGCCATGGCGACCACGTGGGCGCCCTCCTCCACCCGCATCGTGCGCACGCCCTGGCTGATCCGGCCGACCCGGCGGATGTCCGCGGCGGCCACCCGGATCACGATCCCGGACGAGGAGATCACGAACATGTCCTGGTCCTTGGACCCCACGAACGCCCCGGCCAGCAGGCCGGTCTTCTTGGTCAGTGCGTGCCCGATCACGCCCTTCCCGCCTCGGCCCTTCGTGGGATAGTCCTTCAGCGGCGTGCGCTTGCCGTAGCCCTGGGCGGTGACGCTGATCAGCTCCTCGCCCTGGGAGGCCACGCCCAGGGCGAGGACCTCGTCGCGCTCGCCCAGGCGCATCCCGATCACCCCGGCCGTCTGGCGGCCCATCGATCGGACCAGGCTCTCCTTGAACCGGATGGCCTGGCCCCGCCGCGATACCAGGATGACCTCATCCTTCCCGTCGGTGAGGCGCACGTCGATCAGCTCGTCGCGCGTCTTCAGGTTGATGGCGGCCAAGCCTGTCCGGGCCGACCCGTACTCGGACAGGGGCGTCTTCTTCACGATCCCCTTCTTCGTGGCGAAGAGGAGGTACGCGCCCACCGAGTACTCCTTGAGGGCGATGACCGCGGAAACCTTCTCGTCGCCGGTGATGGAGACGCCCTGAAGGTTCGCGGCATAGGTCCCCCGCGCCGTGCGTCCGGCCTCCGGCACCTGGTGGACCTTGACCCGGTACACCTTTCCCCTCGTGGTGAAGAACAACAGCCAGTGATAGGTGGTCGTGGTGAAGACGTGGCTGACGACGTCCTCCTCCTTGAGATTCGCCCCCCGAACGCCCTTGCCGCCTCGCCCCTGGCGCCGGAACGCGTCGATGGGCTGGCGCTTCACGTACCCCGCCCGCGACACCGTGATGATCACGCCCTCCTCGGCGATGAGATCCTCGACGTCCAGATCGCCCTCGTCCGCCCGGATCTGCGTGCGGCGGGGATCGGCGTGCTTCTTCTTGATCTGCTCCAGCTCCTCCCTGATCAAGGCCTGGATCTTCTTGGGGTCCTTGAGCAGCGCCTTGAGGCGCCGGATCGTCCCCAGCAGGTCCTTGTGCTCCTGCTCGAGTTCCTCGCGGGCCAGACGGGTCAGGCGGCGGAGCGGCATGTCCAGGATGTGGTTGGCCTGGATCTCCGTGAGCTTGAACTGCTTCATGAGCTTGGTGCGGGCCTCGTCGGCGTCCCTGGAGCCCCGGATGATCTTGATGACCGCGTCGAGGTGCTGGAGGGCGATGAGCAGGCCCTGGACGATGTGGTCGCGCTCCTCGGCCTTCTTCAGCTCGTACTTGGTGCGGCGGGTGACGACGTCGATCTGGTGGTCGACGTAGTACCCCACCATCTCGGCCAGGTTCAGCACCCGCGGCACGCCGTCGACGAGCCCGAGCATGATCGCGCCGAAGCTCTCCTGGAGCTGCGTGTGCTTGAAGAGCTGGTTCAGAACGACCTGAGGGTTGGCGTTCCGCTTGAGGTCGATGACCAGGCGCATCCCCTGCCGATTCGACTCGTCCTTCAGGTCGGCGATGTCCCTGACCTTGCCCGAGCGAACCAGGTCAGCGATCTTCTCGGCCAGGCGGGCCTTGTTCACCTGGTACGGGAGCTCGGTCACGACGACGCGCTGCCGCCCCTGTGGGGTTTCCTCGATCTGGGTGATGGCCCGGACCTTGATCGATCCGCGACCGGTGGAGTAGGCATCGACGATGCCCTGCTTGCCGAGGATGGCGGCCCCCGTCGGGAAGTCGGGCCCCTTGATGAACTTCATCAGGTCCTTTGGCTTGCAGTCGGGGTGGTCCAGGTAGTAGACGACCCCGTCGATCACTTCCCCAAGGTTGTGAGGCGGGATGTTGGTGGCCATCCCCACCGCGATGCCGCCCGCCCCGTTCACCAGGAGGTTCGGGAACCGCGACGGGAGCACCGTGGGCTCCTGCTCGTACCCGTCGTAGTTGGGGACGAAGTCGACGGTCTCAGCCTCGATGTCGCGGAGCATCTCCATGGCGATCTGCGCCAGCCGGGCCTCGGTGTAACGCATGGCCCCGGGCGGATCGCCGTCCACCGACCCGAAGTTCCCATGGGGGTCCACCAGCGGATACCGAAGAGAGAAATCCTGGGCCATCCGGACCATCGCCTCGTACACCGGGTCCGTGCCGTGCGGGTGGTACTTCTTCACCACCTCGCCGACCGCGGCGGCCGACTTGCGATAGGGGCGGTCGGGCCGTAGGCCCGACTCGAGCATGGACCACAGGATCCGGCGGTGGACCGGTTTCAGGCCGTCGCGGACGTCGGGCAGCGCCCGCCCCACGATGACGGACATGGCGTAGTCGAGGTAGGAGCGCTGGATCTCCTCCTCGATCTCGACCGGTTCGATCCTCCCGGTCAGCAGCGTGAGGTCGCCGCCACCGCCCCCGCTCGCTCGTCGTCTAGACATCCAGGTTCTGCACGAGCTTCGCGTTGGCCTCGATGAAGGCCTTCCGTGCCGGCACGTCCTCGCCCATCAGGACGGTGAACAGCCGGTCCGCAGTCGCGGCGTCCTCCATCGTGACCTGGAACAGGATTCGGCTCTCCGGGTTCATCGTGGTCTCCCACAGTTGGACGGCGTCCATCTCGGCGAGGCCCTTGAACCGCTGGGGGGAGTCGAGCTTCTTCCCACCGTTCTGCTTGCGGAACGCCTCCCACTCCCGCTCCGTGTAGAAGTAGTGGGGCGTGCGGTCCACGCTCACCAGGTACAGGGGCGGTTGCGCGATGTACACATAGCCCGCGTTGATCAGGTCCCGCATGTTCCTGAAGAAGAACGTGAGCAGCAGGGTTCGGATGTGGGCCCCGTCCACGTCGGCGTCGGCCATCAGCACGATCCGGTGGTAGCGGGCCTTCGTGACGTCGAACTCCTCACCGATGCCCGTCCCGATCGCCGTGATGAGGGCCTGGATCTCCAGGTTCTCCAGGATCTTGTGGAGCCTGGCCTTCTCGACGTTCAGGATCTTGCCCCGGATGGGCAAGATGGCCTGGCTCGCCCGATCTCGGGCCTGCTTGGCGCTGCCGCCGGCCGAATCGCCCTCCACCACGAACAGCTCGCACAGCGCCGGGTCGGTCAGCTGGCAGTCCGCCAGCTTGCCGGGAAGCGAGGTGGAGTCCAGGAAGGACTTGCGACGGGTGAGGTCGCGGGCCTGCTTGGCCGCGATCCGCGCCTTTGCGGCCTGCTCGGCCTTCATCACGATCCGTTTCGCTTCGCCCGGATGCTCCTCGAGCCACGTGGCGAGCTGTTCGTTGACCGTGGTCTCCACAAGCGAGCGCATCGAGGTGTTGCCGAGCTTGGTCTTGGTCTGGCCCTCGAACTGCGGGTCTCGCAGCTTCACCGACACGATGCCGACCAGGCCCTCCCGGATGTCCTCGCCGATCAGGTTCTCCTCCTTCTCCCTGAGGAGGTTCTTCTGCCGCGCGTACCGGTTGATCACGTTGGTCAGGGCCTTCTTCAGCCCTTCCTCGTGCATGCCACCCTCGGTGGTGTTGATCGTGTTGGCGAAGGAATAGAGCGACTCCGCGTAGCCGGTGTTCCACTGAAGGGCCACCTCCACCTCGGCCGAGCCGTCCCGCTCCTTGCCCTCGAAGTGGATCACCCGGGTGTGAACGACCTCCTTGTTCGCCTGGAGGTGCTTCACGAAGTCGGCCAGGCCACCGGTGGCCTTGAAGACGTCCTTGGTCGGCGGGGTCTCTCGCTCGTCCGCCAGATGGATCTCCAGGCCCTTCGTGAGGAACGCGAGCTCCTGGAGCCGCTCGATCAGGATCTCCCGCTTGAACCCGATCTCCTCGAACACCTCGGGGTCGGGCCAGAACGTCACGACCGTGCCCCTTCTCCTGCTGGCCTTCCCCTTCGTCAGCTTCTTCGTGGCCTTCCCTCGCGAGTAGGACTGGGTCCAGAGGTACCCGTCCCGCTCGACCTCGACCGTCAGTCGCTCGGACAGGGCGTTCACCACCGAGACGCCGACGCCGTGAAGGCCACCGGAGATGCGGTAGCCGCGTCCCCCGAACTTCCCGCCGGCGTTCAGCGTGGTGAGAACGACCTCCAGGGCAGGGCGGCGGTCCTTCGCCTTCGGGATGGGCTTGACCGGGATGCCTCGGCCGTTGTCGGCCACGCGGCATCCCCCGTCCTCCAGCAGGGTGACCACGATCCTGTCGCAGTGCCCGGCCATGGCCTCGTCCACCGAGTTGTCCACGACCTCGTAGACGAGGTGGTGGAGCCCGCGCTGGCTGGTCGTTCCGATGTACATGCCGGGCCGGAGGCGGACGTGCTCCACGCCCTCCAGGACCGTGATATCGGCGGACGTGTACTCGCCTCGATCCGCCGTCGGCATCTTTCGTGTGGCCAATGAACCTCCCCGCTCACCCCGCCAGGCGGCGCGCGGAGCCGCCATGAGGGGGCCTCACGCGGGGGAACTACACATGCAATTCTACCATCGCAACCGCCCTCCGCCCGGTGTCGGGGGCACTGCGAAACCGTTGCCTCACAAGCCTCTCTGCGGTTCGGCGCGGACCACGATCCGCACCTTCCGGACTTCGTCGGATCCGAGCGTTTCGTTGGCCCGACCGCGGATCTCGTCGGCCAGGAACCGGGCTTGCGCGCCCCACGGCCCGGAGCTCGCGGCAACCACGAGGACGCCTTCCTCCAGGCTCACCGGGGCGGACTCGGAGGCCAGGCGCGGCCCCACCACCAGTTGCCACTTGGTGGCCAGCCGCCCCACGGGCAGCCCCCGGGCGAAGGCTCGTTCCCGAAGGAGTCCGTCCACCACGTCGCCGATGGGCGTGCTCTCGATGGTTCGCTCGTCCTTCCGGCCCCGCCGCCACATTCCCGACGGCATCACCCTCCCCCCCTTCCCGGGTCGCTTGTTGAGACCCCCGAACCCCCGCCTCGAACCGTAACCGCACCCGCCGACACTTCCCACACCGCGTCCATGTGCGCCGGGACGTGCGCCTCGTCGGCGACCGACAGCACAACTTGGCCTCGGGCGGAGAGCCGCTCCCCAACGCGCGTCTGGCGCTGGGGGTCCAAGGCGGAGAAGGGATCGTCAAGCAGGACGACCGGGCGCTCCCCCGCCTCCTCTCCCAGGGCCTCGGCCAGCCCCAGGCGCAGGCACAGCGCCGCCCCCCAAGCCTCGCCGTGGGAGGCGAACGCCCGGGCCCCGAGATCCCGCACGGCGAGCTCCAGGTCGTCCCGGTGCGGACCGACCAGGCTGGTCCGGCGCACCAGCTCGTCCTGCCGTCGCTCCGCCAGGCGCTCCCGGAAGGCCTCCTCCAGGTTTTCGCCCCACACCGATGGCCGGTACTCGCTCGCCAGCCCGTACCCCGCCAGCACCCCGAATTCCTCCTCGGCGCCCGGGGCAAGGCGCGCCACCGCCTCCGTCCGCAGCCGCATGACGGCACACCCGTTCTCCACCAGTTCCCGATCCCACGTCTCGAGGTCCGCCGGCCCCGCCCGGCCTTCCCAGTCCTTAAGGAGGCGGTTCCGCTGCCGAAGGGTCCGGTCGTACGCCGTGAGGGCCGACTCCTTGAGCGGCCACAGCGACGTCACGGCCTCGTCCATGAACCTCCTTCGTTCCGATGGATCGCCCCTGACCACGTCCAGATCGTCGGGCCCGAAGAACGCCGCCCGGACCTGCCGCCGCAGGTCCCGCTTCCGCCGCACCGGGGACCGGTTCACGTGCACCCGGTTCGCTCCCCGCCCCGGGATCTCCACCTCGACCATGATCCGTCCGCCTGCGGTCTCGATCTCGCCGCGCACATAGGCGGCCTCGGCGCCGCGGCGCACCAGCGGCTCGGTGCTCGAGACCCGGGGCGATGCCAAGAAGAACAGGAACGCCAGGCCTTCGAGGAGGTTCGTCTTGCCCTCCCCGTTCCCTCCCACCGCCACCACCAACCCATCGGGGATGTCGGGCAGGCGGGTGTTCGGGTGGTTGCGGAAATCCTTCAGCTCGGCCCACAGAAGCCGCAACGCATCCCCGGGAGGATCAGCCGACCGGAGTGGGCAGGCGCACCGGCATCACCAGATAGGTGAACTCGTCGCTCTCGCCCTTGATCAGGCCGGGCTTCAGCCCGTCGCGAACCTCGAGACGAACCGTTTCGCCCGTGGCCGCCGCCAATCCATCGGCCAGGTAGGCCGGGTTAAACGCGGCCGTCATGTCCTCGCCCTCGTACCGAGCCTCCACGGCCTCCACGGCCTGCCCGAGGTCCGGGGAGGAGGACGAGAGCTTCACGCCGAGAGCGTTGAACTCCAGGCGGACCGGCGAGGTGTCCCTGGCCAGGAGGCCCACCCGGCGCACCGCGTCGGTCAACTGCTGCCTGGACACCGTGAGCCGGTTCTCGTAGGCCTCCGGCAGGAGCTGGCGGTAGTTCGGGAACTCGCCCTCGATCAGCCGCGAGGTGAGCATGAGGTTCCCGATCTGGAAGGCCACCTGGCTCTCGTCGACGAGCAGCTCGACATCGCCCTTGTCGACCGCGGCCGCCGCCCGTCCCGCCTCGGACATGGCCCGCTCCGGCACGATGGCCTTCCCCTCCGCCGCGGCCGTGGCCACCAGCTCCCGGACCGCGAGCCGGTACGAGTCCGTGGACACGAGTGTGAGGCCCTCCCGGCTCACCTCGACCAGCACGCCCGTCAGGACGGGCCGAGCCTCGTCCCGGGACGCCGCCCGGGCCACCTGCCCCACGGCCTCGGTGAACTTCGAGGCCTCCACCACGATCCGCGTCCCCGTGGGCGGTTGCAGTGCTGGGAAGTCCTCCGCGGGGAGCAGGCGAAGCGCGCCCTCGTACGCGGCGCAGCGGATCCAGGCCTGGCTCTGGTCCGCGTCGAACTCCACCGGAGCGTCGGACAGGCTCTTCACCGTGTCGCCGAGCAGGCGGGCCGGTACCAGGACGATCCCCTCCTCCTGGACCTGCACCTCGATGCCGAGGCGGGCGGAGACCTCGAGGTCGGTGGTCGTAAGCGTGAGGGCACCGTTCGGCCTCGCCTCGAGCAGTACGCCCGTGAGCGCCGGGATCCCCGGCCGGGACGACACGCCTCGCTGAACGGTCTGGAGCGCCTCGGACAGGGCATCTCGGTCGCACCGGAACTTCACGTGTCTCCCTCCCCGCTGCTTCTTCTTGGTGGTTCTTCTTCATGTAGTGGTAGTAGGGCCTGTGGAAACGGGGATATCGGGGCCATGCGCCGAGCGTATCGCGTGGGTCCGACATGTGTGGGGCGTGGGGAGACGGGTGCACGGGCCCTGAGCGCCGCGCGGCACCGCACAGGAAGTCCCACGGTTTCCCCAGCGGAGGTCACAGGCTCCTCGACCTGTTCCGGATGATCCGGGACAGATCCTGCACCTGCCGGTACACAAGCTCGCGGTCTCGCAGGTTCTTGTCGATCTTGTTGATCCCGTGCAGGGCGGTGGTGTGGTCCCGGTCGAAGAGTTCGCCGATCTTCGGGAGGGTCATCCCGGTGCACTCGCGGACCAGGTACATGGCGACGTGACGGGCATTGGTGAGCGGACGGGATCGGCTCTTCGAGACGAGGTCCGCGACGGCCAGGCTGTAGTACCGGGCCGTCTCTTCCAGGATGAGCTGCGGCGGGATCTCCGCCTCGGCCTGGGGCAGGAGGTCTTCGAGAGCGTGGTCGGCTAGGTCGAGCGAGATGGGCTGCCCCGTGAGGTCGCTCCACGCCACCACCCGCACCAGTGCGCCCTCGAGCTCCCGGACGCTCTGGTCGAACTTGGAGGCCATGAACTCGATGACATCCTCGGGGAGATGCACCGCCTCCCGCTGCGCCTTCAGTTGCAGGATGGCGATGCGGGTCTCCAGGTCGGGCGGCTGCACATCGACGCAGAGCCCAAGGCGGAACCGGCTCTGGAGCCGCTCCTCCATGCCGAGCTCCTGGGGCGGGCGGTCCGAAGCGATCACGATCTGCCGCTCCTTCTCGTGCAACGCATTGAACGTGTGGAAGAACTCGGTCTGGGTCTCCTCCCGCTTGGCCAGGAACTGGATGTCGTCAACCATCAGCACGTGGACGTCGCGGTGCCGGGCCGCGAACTGGTAGCCCTGGCGCTCCCGGACGGCCTTGATGAACTCGGCCATGAAGCTCTCGGACGTGACGTACTTCACGCGGAGGTTCGGAGCGAGCCGGTGCATGTGATGGCCGATGGCCACGAGGAGATGGGTCTTGCCCAGGCCCACCCCCCCGTAGATGAACAGTGGGTTGTACGCCTTGGAGGGAGGAGACTCGGCGACCGCCATTGCGGCGGCATGAGCGAACCGATTGCTCGGACCGGCCACGAAGGTCTCAAAGGTGTAGTTGGGGAACGGGAGTCCGGGTGCCCCGAGCTGCGCCGCCGCGGTGGCATCGTGACGGGTTGGGGAGGGAGGCGACGGCTCGCCGAGGGGCGGGCGGACCGGCTCGGGGTCGGAGCCGAGGTGGATCTGGATCGGATGGCCGAGGGCGTCTGCGGCGGCCGCCTGGATGAGGTCGAGGTAATTCTTGGCCAGGCGGTCGCGGACGTACTCGGAGGGTGCGACCACCTCCAGGACCCCGTCGTGCAGGCTGGTCGCGCGAACGCCGACGAACCACATCGAGAAAGAACTCTCGGGCAGTTCCTGGCGGGCCCGGTCCACGACCCGGGCCCAGGTGCGCTCAGCCGCTTCGGCGAAGGATGCTACCGCCATATATCCACAGACCCTTTCCACAGGTGTGGAAAACCTTGGGGGAAGGGGAAACGGCCCCGCGGATGGGGATCTCGGCGGGGCCGCCAGGGGGAAGCGCCGCGCACTATAGCACCGGGCTTTTCCACAAGGGGTCCGATGCGGGCCCTTTTGGCGCACTTTCTGTTTGGACGCTCTTTGCCCTGCGCCGATGCGCTCTCGTATACTCACGCCGGCCGGCGTCCGAGCCGGCTTTGTCGGCCCGGAAAGAGGCTATGTCCAAGCGAACGTTCCAGCCCAACAACCGCAGGCGCAAGAAGACCCACGGGTTCCGCGCGCGGATGCGGACGCGTGGGGGGCGCGCCATCCTGGCCCGCCGCCGGACCAAGGGCAGGGCACGGCTGTCAGCGTAGGCGCGGAGCAAGGGCCACGAACGGGTGGAGCGTCGGCGGGCTCCTCGCTACCGGGAGCCCGGTTCGTGGAGCACGGATGGTAGTGTTTGTCGCGCCCGGGTCGGGGAACGTGGCGTTCGTCGCGGGGCGGCGGGTGGGCGGGGCGGTCATGCGGAATCGGGCCCGGCGCATCCTGAGGGCCCCGTGGCGGGAGCTCGCGCCGCGGGTTCGGGAGGGATACGACGTCGCCATTGTTGCCCGGGGAGTCATCCGCGGGGCCAAGACGCGGGATCTGATGGCCGAGATGGAAGAGCTGCTTGTGCGCGCGCGTGTGATCGGGCCGTGATCACCCTTCGGCGTTCGATGTGGGTGGCGGGCGCGCCGGCCCGGGTCGCGCTGATCGGGCTGATCCGCCTGTACCGACTCACGCTCTCGGCGTGGTTGGGAGGCCAGTGCAAGTTCTACCCGTCCTGCTCGCGCTACGCGGAGGAGGCCATCCGGGCCCACGGCGCCGCGCGCGGAGTGATGCTGGCCGGGTGGAGGGTGGCGCGGTGCGGGCCGTTCACCAACGGAGGACTCGACCCGGTACCGGCGCGGCGACCCCACCGGGTGCCGTATGAGGATGTCATACACACGACCGAACGTTCCGAGGTGAGTGGGTGATCGGCGCCGTTCCTTGGTCGCCGGCCTGGCAGGCCCTGCTCGACGGCTTGGGCTGGGTCCTTGCGGAGATCTACGACCTGATCCCCAACTACGGGGTCACCATCATCGTGCTCACATTGCTGATCCGACTGGTGCTGCTTCCTCTGGGCGTGAAGCAGATCCGATCCATGCAGCATATGCAGCTCGTCCAGCCCAAGATCAAGGCCATCCAGCAGCGCTACAAGGGCAACAAGCAGAAACAGCAGGAAGAGATCATGAAGGTGTACAAGGAGCACGGGGTGAGCCCGCTCTCAGGGTGCTGGCCCGTCCTGCTCCAGCTCCCCATCTTCATCTCGATGTACTCGGTGTTGCGGTTCCCCCAGCACCCCATCCACCTCCCGGAGGGGAGCGAGCTCCGGGCCGCCGTCACCAGGCAGGTCCCGAACATCGAGTCGATGGACCAGATCGACCAGATCCCGGAAGAGGCGCAGCCGAGGTCGGGGACGGACTTCCTGTGGATGAACCTGCTGTGCGCGCCCTCGCAGGCGGGCAACCCCAATGCCGAGGTCGGCGACTCCGTGCCCGATGGAGACGAGCGTGTGCAGGTGAGCTACCCGGTCGACTGCGGCCAGGATTGGCCGGTGCGCATCCCGTACTACATCGCCGCGGCGCTCATGTTTGGCACCACCTATTTCCAACAGCGGCAGATGCAGAAGGCCAGCCCACCGGGGGCCGCCTCCCAGCAGCAGCAGGCCCTTCTCCGGGTGATGCCGCTGGTATTCGGGGTGTTCGGGATCTTCTTCCCCGTGGCCCTGGTGCTGTACTGGAGCACGTCGAACCTGTGGCAGATCGGCCAGCAATACTTCATGGTGAGGACCCGCCCTTCCGTCGAGGAGTTGGCGGCCCGGGCGGATGGGAAGCAGCCCCGGAGGGGCCTGTTGGCGTCGCTGATGGAGCGGGCTGACGCGGAGCGTCAGCGCCGTGCTGGGCAGGGCGGGGCGAAGCCGGGCGGGACGTCGAAGCCGGGATCGCCCAAGCAGCCGCCGAAGAGGCCCGGTCCGGGAGGACGCGATGGAGGAAGTCGAAAGAAGCGCCCCAAGCGTTGAGGAGGCCGTCGAGGCCGCCCTGGCCGATCTCGGTGCGAGCGAGCAGGAAGTCGCGGTGCAGATCGTCCAAGAGCCAAGGACCGGGTTCCTGGGAGTCGGGGCCCAGGACGCCGTGGTCCGGGTCAAGCTGAGGACTCACCCCGACGCCGTTTCGGAGGACGAGCTCGAGGACCAGGGGGAGATCGCCGCGGAGTTCATCGAGGGGTTGCTCTCCCGGATGGGCCTGACCACCGGCGTCGAGCCGGAGCTGCAGGGGGGGACGATGTACGTGAACGTCCTAGGGACGGGGCCGGACGATGAGGACATGGGGTTGCTGATCGGGCGACATGGGCAGACGTTGGAGGCGCTCCAGGAGCTGACCAGGGTCGTGATTGGGCACCGCACCGGGCTGCGATCGCGGGTGATCGTGGACGTGGAGGACTACAAGAAGCGGCAGCGGTCGCGGCTCGCCTCCAAGGCCCGCGACATCGCCAAGAGGGTGGCCCGGACGGGGCGGGAGGAGGAGCTGGAGCCGATGAACCCCTACGAGCGGAAGGTGGTGCACGACGCCGTCTCGGGCGTGGCGGGGGTTGAAAGCTCCAGCCGGGGTGAGGAGCCGGAGCGGCGGGTGGTCATCCGGCCTCGGGCCTGAGGCGCCCCACGGGTCCGGCCCTAAGGGTTGCGTTTCACGTGAAACAACGCCCCCAAGGAGACCCGGCCGAAATGGTCGGCCAGGCTGCGACCCTCGGGGTGAGCCTCACTCCGGACCAGGCCGAGCGGCTCCTCCGGTTCGAAGGTCTTCTCAGGGACCGAGCGGTGCCCCTTGGGTTCGTGGCCAAGGGTGACCTCCCCAAGCTCCGGCCCCGGCACATACTGGACTGCCTGCGGGCGGCCGCCGTCGTGGAGCCTTCCGATCGGGACGCGTACGACCTGGGCTCGGGGGCCGGGCTCCCCGGGATCGTGGTCGCCATCGCCCGTCCCGCCCTCCGGGTGCTCCTGGTGGAGACGCAGCGGCGGCGAGGCGCCTTCCTCGAGTTCGCCGCCGCCAGCCTGGCCCTGGCCAACGTCGTCGTATGGATCGGTCGAGCGGAAGTGCTCGTCGACCCTGTGGACATCTGCTTCGCCCGAGCCCTCTCCCCGCTTCCGACCGCCTGGAACCTCGCGAGGAACCTCCTTCGACCAGGGGGCAAGCTGGTCTACTTCGCCGGCCGGGGGGCGACGCCCTCGGCCATTTCTCTACCGGCGGGCGCCGTATCGCGGCTGGTAGGCACGCCCGTACTTGCAAGCGCGGGGCCGCTGGTTATCATGACCCGTCAGTGACCGAGCCACAGGTGCCCCCCGGGGCGCTGACTGGGGCGACCGGGGTCATCGGGGGCCCATAGCCCGGCCGATGGCCGAAACGACGGCCGCTCCACCGTCCCAGCCGAGCCGATCTGAGATGAAGCCAACCTCGAACAGAGCCCATGTCCCCGGCTCCGAGCCGGAAACCCGCCCCACCAGGGTCATCGCCGTGGCGAACCAGAAGGGCGGCGTAGGTAAGAGCACGACCGCCGTAAGCCTTGGGGCGGCCCTAGCCGAGTTGGGCCGTCGGGTGCTGGTCGTGGATCTGGATCCCCAGGGAAACGCCTCAACCGGTCTGGGGATCCGCCACGAGGCTCGGGCGGTCACCGTGTACGACGTGCTGGCGGACGGGGCCCCCATCGAACAGGCCATCGTGGAGACCCCCCTGGCCGGCCTGTACGCCATCCCGTCCACGATCGACCTCGCCGGGGCGGAGATCGAGCTGGTCAGCCAGTTCTCCCGGGAGCTCAAGCTCCGAAAGGCCATGGAACCGCTGAAGGACCGCGGGTTCGACTTCGTCCTGCTTGACTGCCCTCCATCCCTCGGGCTGCTGACCGTGAACGCGCTCGCGGCTGCCGAGGAGCTCATCGTGCCCATCCAGTGCGAGTACTACGCCCTGGAGGGCCTGGGGCAGCTCATCAAGAACGTCCGCCTGGTTCAGCAGAACGTGAACCCGGGCCTTCGGCTGACGGGCATCGTGATGACCATGTATGACCCCCGGACAAAGCTCTCCGAGCAGGTGGTGGAGGAGGTCAGGAAGTACTTCGGTGACCGCGTGTATGACAGCATCATTCCGAGGACGGTTCGGCTCTCGGAGGCTCCGGGGTTCGGGCTGCCCATCACGGTGTACGACCCCAAATCCCGAGGGGCCGCGAGCTACCGGGACCTGGCGCACGAAGTCGTGGAGAAGAAGCCGTCGGATCGGGCCATTCCCGCGCTGGACCATCTGCCCACGGTCGTCGTGCCCCCTCCGGAGCCGCAGGTGATGACGGCACCCCACCCCCTCCGTACGCCCTCCGAAGGGGACGATCGGGCCCTCGACGAGGGCGAGCTCAGTCCTGATCACGTGGAGATCGAGGAGGAGACCAGTGGCGGGGAGCCTCTCGTCGAGGAGGGGATGGAGAGTTTGGCCACCGCCCAGGCCGCAGTCGCGCCGGTCTCATCTCCAACTGGAGATCGAGGGTCGGGAGACGGTGAGGGTGCGGACCCGGAGGTCTCACCCTCGCGAGTGGGGAAGCGGCCGGCTCAGGCCACTGAGCCTGCGGATGTCGTGATCGACTCGAACGAAGACGAGGATCGGGCCGACGAGGAGCGGGCGGCGGACCAGGCCGGTGAGGGGCCTTCCAAGCACCGTTGGAGCCTGTTCCGCAGAGGAGGGCAGTGATGAAGCGTGGTGGGCTGGGGCGCGGGCTATCCGCGCTGATCCCGGGGGCGGTGGAGGAGGGGGCCGGGCTACTGGAGATCCCAGTGGGGGCCGTCGCCCCCAACCCGCGCCAGCCTCGGACGATGTTCGAGGACGAGTCGCTTGAGGCCCTGGCCGTCTCGATCCGGGAGGTGGGCGTCCTCCAGCCCATTGTGGTTCGGAGGGTGGGCGGCGAGTTCGAGCTGATCGCGGGGGAGCGCCGTCTGCGTGCCGCGAGGCTCGCCGGTCTGGCCACCGTCCCAGCGGTCGTGCGGGAGAGCGACGACTCGGAATCGCTTCGCGAGGCCCTGATCGAGAACATCCACCGGGAGGACCTGAACCCCATCGAGCTGGCCGAGGCGTTCCGGGAGCTCCTGGAGGAGCTGGGGCTGAAGCAGGAGACGCTGGCGGAGCGACTGGGCGTTTCCCGGTCACACGTGGCCAACACGATCCGGCTGCTCGGCCTGCCCTCGGAGGTCCAACAACTGCTGGCGGAGCAAAGGATCCAGGCCGGCCACGGGCGAGCACTCCTGGCCCTGGGCGACGGCGAGGCTCAGCGGGGCCTGGCCCTGCGTGCCGCCGCCGAGGACCTGTCTGTGCGCGAGGTCGAGGAGGTGGTCCGCCGCTACGTGGACCAACCGGTGGCGGAGGCCCGGCCGCCCAGGCTCGAGTCCGTGCCGGAGCAGACCTCGCTCGTGGAAGTCGAGGAGATCCTGTCCGAACAGCTCGCGACACGGGTGAATATCCAGATGACGAAGAAGCGGGGCCGCATCGTGATCGAGTTTGGCTCGGCGGACGACCTGGATCGGATCGTCTCGGAGATCATCGGCTCGGGCCCAGGTCTCGCCCCCGACTGAGCTGGCCGGCGGCGCGTTCACTTCGAATGCCCAACACGCATCACCACCCGGTCCTGACCGAGCCGTCGGTCAGGCCCGGGCCAAGGCGAGATGCAGGATCCGTTCGCAGAGGTCGGGGAAGGGGATCCCCGCGGACTGGGCCGACATGGGCAGGAGGCTGGTGTCGGTCATGCCGGGGGAGACATTGACGTCGACGACCCATGGCATGCCCCGGGAGTCGATCATGATGTCCGCCCGGCTCACGTCCCGAAGCCCGAGCGTCCGGAAGGCTAGGGCGGCCTGTCGATGGCAGGCCGCCGCCACCTCGGGGGACACGCGTGCCGGCGCGTAGTACTCGGTAGCCCCAGCCGTGTACCGGGCGGCGTAGTCGAACACCCCGGACTTCGGGACGATCTCGACCAGTGGCAGCGGTTCGTCGGGCGACCCCACCATGGCCGCGGCGACCTCGGCCCCCTCGATCTTCCGCTCGACCACGACTGCGTCGGCGAACGAGAGCGCGCTCATGACCGCGCTGGGCAGGTCGCTCTCCCGCTCGGCGAACGAAAGACCCATGGCGGATCCTGCTCTCGACGGCTTGACCACGGCCGGGAGGCCGACCCGTTCCGCCACGCTGTGGAGGATCGGTCCGGCCGACAGGTCGCGGAGCGCGGAGGCCTCCACCGTCACCCAGGGCGGCGTCGACACGCCGGCGCGAGCGAGCGCCTCCTTCGCCAGGACCTTGTCGAACGTGACGTGGCAGGCGAGCGGCTGCGTGCCCGTGTACGGGATCCCGAGGAGCTCGATGAGCCGCTGGACCGTGCCGTCCTCTCCCTCCTTGCCATGGAGGGCCACGTAACACGCGGAAACCCTTGCAGCGGAAAGGAGTTCAACGAGGGGCTCCTCGGCCGGGTCGAGGACGAAGGCGTCGTACCCCTTGGACACGAGGGCCGTCATCACCCGGTGTCCGGACCGGAGCGAGACCTCCCGCTCCGGAGAGCGCCCACCGGCCAGGACGGCAATCCGCTCGCTCATCCGGACAGCGACCGGTACAACTCCTCCTCGTCGGCGAGGAGCGCACCGAGCCGCCGCACCCCCTCCACGATGTCGTCCTCGGCCGGGTAGCAGAACGCGAGGCGCATCTTGTCCCGGCCCCGGCCGTCGGGATGGAAGGCCGTCCCCGGCACGTAGGCCACCCGTCGCTCCACCGCGGCCGCCAACATGGCCTGCGTGTCGAAGTATCCAGGGAGGGTGACCCACACGAAGAACCCGCCTGTCGGGAGCGTCCACGTGGCGTCGTCCGGGAAGTGCTCATCGAGCGCCGCGAGCATCGCGTCTCGACGGCTTCGGTACACGTCGACCAGGCCCTGGAGGTTCTTCTGCCACCGGCTGCCGGACAGGTAGCGCTCGGTGACCAGCATCGTGAAGGAGCTCCCACAGAGATCGCCCGCCTCCTTGGCCAGGATCAACCGCTGGAGGACACCGGGTTCGGCCAGGGCCCATCCGACCCGGAGCCCAGGCGCGAACACCTTCGACACCGTCCCCAGGTAGATCACGTTGTGGGGGTCCATGGAGCGGAGGGTGGGCTCGGACCGGCCTTCGAACCGGAGTAGGCCATACGGGTTGTCCTCCACGATGGGGACATGGGCTTCGCGGCAGAGAGCGACGAGCTGCTCCCGCCGGGCGGTGGACATGGTGACGCCCGCGGGGTTGTGGAAGTTGGGAACCGTGTATACGAACTTCGGTCGGGCCCCCTTGACCAGCGCCTCCTCCAATCGTTCGACGACCATCCCGTTGTCGTCCAGTTCGATCTGGACGTAGCGGGGCTCGTATGCGCTGAACGCCGAGAGCGCGCCCACGTACGAGGGAGCCTCCACGACGATCTCGTCCCCGGGATCGATCAACACCTTCCCAATGAGGTCGAGGGCCTGCTGCGCCCCCGTGGTGACGACCATGTCCTCGGGATCGGACTCCGTGCCTTCCTCGCGCATCAGCATGGCCAGGCGCTCCCGGAGGGTGGGCATCCCCTGGCCCCCGCCGTACTGGAGCGCGGTGGAGGCCTGCTCGGACACGACGTGGGCCACGACGTCGAGCACGTCCTCCTTCGGGATGCCCTGGACGTACGGCATGCCGCCGGCCAGCGAGACGACCTCGGGACGGGACGCCACCGCGAACAGCGCCCGGACCTCGGATGCGGACATCCCCGAGGTGCGTCGGGCGTACAGGTCTACGTAGGGATCGACGTTGAGCTCGGCCATTAGGGAGCCATGGTAGCAACGCCGCAGCTCGGAGAGGTGGAACCGGGGCGTGCGTCAGTCGCCGACTTTGGGGAGGACGTCCGTCCCCAGGATCTCGACCATCTCCAGGTCGTCGAACAGCTCGTGGTTCAAGAACACGCGCTGCACGCCGGCGGCTGCGTATTCCGACAGGCGCTCGGCGGCGCGGTCCGGCGTTCCGACGATGCAGTCCCGCTCCGCGTCGGCGAGGAACTCGTCGTAGGAGCCCGCCCTGGGATCGAGCTGTCGTCCCCGCTCCATGCGCTCCCGGACGGACCGCTCGTCCTTTCCGATGTAGACCCACGTCATGAACGACGTCGTGACGGTGGCCTGATCTCGGCCCGCGGCATCCACCCCCTCGCGAACGCGCTCGAAGCGTTCACGGACCTCCCTCGGCGTCCCTCCGACCGTGTTGAACTCGTCGGCCCACCTCGCCGCCAGCCGAGCGATCCTCGGTCCTCCCTTCCCCCCCACGATGATCGGCGGGTGGGGCGACTGGATCCCCTTCGGCAGGAACCGACAGTCGTGCAGCGCATAATGCCGCCCCTTGAACGAGAAGACCTCTTCGGAGAGCAAGCCGTGCACGATCTCGAGCTGTTCCTCCAGCATCTCCATCCGCTCGTCCAGGGGAGGGAAGAGAAACCCGTGACTCCGGTGCTCCTCCTCCCACCACCCGGCGCCCATCCCGATCTCCACGCGACCCCCGGATATGCGATCGACGGTGGTGGCGACCTTGGCCAGCACCACGGGGAGGCGGAAGGTCACGGGCGAGACGAGTGTGCCGAGCCGGAGGCGCGTCGTGCGGGCGGCCACGCCGGCCAGCACCGTCCACGCGTCGGCCGACCCGCGTCCCGCCGCGCCATGGACCGAGAAGTAGTGATCGGATGAGAACAGACCCTCGAAGCCGAGCCGCTCACAGGCCTCGGCCAGGGCCAGCCACTGCTCCCAGGTGACACCTTCCTGTCCCTCGAGCATCAGGCAGAACCGCATCGGCGCCTCCCCCCTCAGCGCTGCCGTTCGCGGACCTACAATCCTTCCACGAACGCACCTTCCTTCGAAGAGGTGGCAAGAGCTGCGAAGGCCACACTGTTGGGGCTGGTCCTGGGACTGGTGATGGTGGCCTTGACCCGGTCGCGGCACACCAGAGCCTGAGCCGGTCCCGTCCGATGGGCTGGAGCTTCGCGGGACCTCTAGCCGCTCGCGGCCCGGCGCCCCGCCCTCGATTCAACCGCGCCGAAGAACCGCTCGACCCCAGTTGCGATGGCGGCGGCCACGCGGCGCCGGGAGACCGGGTCGGCCACCAGCCGCTCTTCGCTCGGGCTGGTGATGAAGCAGGGTTCCACCTGGACCGCGGGCATCCTGGTCTCGCGGAGGATTGCCACGGCCAGGCGATGGGTCCGCCCGTCCATCAGCCCCATGCGCGAGGTGAGCTCCTCCTGGATGACCTCCGCGAGGCGCTGCCCCGCCGGTGAGTGCGTTTCCTCGGTGCCGTAGTAGAAGCACGTGGCGCCCTCGGCGGTTCGTTCGCCGGCGTTCATGTGGACGGAGATGCACACCGCCGCGCCGAGCTCGTTCGCCAGCAGGGCGCGCTCGCTTGGGGTGGGATCGTCGTCGTCTCCGCGAAGGATGGTGGGGATGGCGCCGCGGGCGCGGAGCTCCTCTGCCAGGTCCCTTGCCAGCAACATCGCGGCCTCGGTCTCGACGAGGCCCCCGGGGCCGACGTTGCCCGGGTCGCCGGGGCCGTGCCCCGGGTCGATGGCCACCCGGGATCCGGCCAGGGCCTGCTCCTCCTCGATCCGGCGGACGTCCTCCTCCTCCCGGACCACAGCCCGACTCGGCCCTTCGACCGCAGGACGGAACCGGTCGATGGCTTGGGTGGTACCAGGCCCGACGATCCCGTCGGCGTTCTCGCCCACGTTGCGCTGGAACTCGACGATGGCCCCCTCGGTCCTCGCACCGAAGATGCCGTCCTCCCGGCCCGCGTCGAAGCCCAGGGCGTTCAGGCGCCGTTGGAGCTCGCGGACGTCGTCTCCTCGGAACGCCGGGGAGCGAAGGTACAGGACCCGGTCGCCGAGCCGGTACCCCGCCTCCACGAGTTGGCCCCACGTGTCGGCGCCGACCATCCCGTCGGAAGGAAGCCCCCGGCGCTGCTGGAATGCCCGCACCGCGGCCTCCGTGGATGGCCCGAACCGCCCCTCGAGCTCGTCCGGTTGGACGGAGAGGCCGAGATCCAGGAGGCGGTGCTGGATGTCCCGGATCGCCTCGCCCGAGTCTCCTCGGTGGATGATGTTCACGGTGGGAAGTCTACGGTTGGGCGCGGTGGCTCCGCGGACCTGGGAGGGCCGGACGGCCCACGCAGGTGCTTCCTACGCCGCGAGGTGGGGCTCGATCTCGCGGAGCAGGGCTTCCTTGCCGCGGGCCCCGACCAGTCGGGCCTTCTCTAGCCCGTCCTTGAACAGCATGAGCGTGGGGATGCTCATCACGCCGTACCGCCGGGTCATCTCGGGGTTCTCGTCGATGTTGAGCTTGACCACGATGAGGGCCTCGCCCTTCTCCCGCCCGATCTCCTCGACCACGGGGGAGACCATGTGGCAGGGCACGCACCACTCTGCCCAGAAGTCCACCAGCACCGGTGTGTCCGACCTCAGCACGCGCTCATCGAAGTCCTGGTCCGTCACGTCACCCATCGAACGCCACGTCCTTCCTCCTCGGATCCGAACATCCTCGAGTCCAGATCGCCCTGGGCCCGGGGATGGCCTGCTCGTTGCAACGCCCCCGAAGATGCTCGGGATTCCCTCTTTGGTGGAGGCCTAGTGTCCTTCCGCTTCCAGGAGGCGCTCGGCGTCCATCGCCGCCTTGCACCCCTGGCCCGCCGCGGTCACCGCCTGACGGTAGACTCGGTCGGTGACATCGCCAGCGGCGAACACGCCGGGCACGCTGGTCTTCGTGGTCGGTTCCTGGACCGGGATGTAGCCGCCGTCGGTGAGTTCGAGTTGCCCCTCCACCAGCGACGTGTTCGGGGTATGGCCGATGGCCACGAACACGCCGTCCGTGCGGAACTCGGTCGTCTCGCCCGACTTCACGTTTCGAAGGCGGACGGCGGCCACCGCGCCGTCGCCAAGGATCTCCTCGACCACGGTGTCCCAGGTCACGGAGATCTTGGGGTTCGCCAGCGCCCGGTCCTGCATGATCTTTGACGCCCGGAACTCGTCGCGGCGGTGGACGATCGTGACGTGGGAGGCGAACTTCGTGAGGAACGTGGCCTCCTCCATGGCGGTATCCCCCCCGCCCACCACGACTAGCTCCTTGTCGCGGAAGAAGAACCCGTCGCATGTCGCGCAGGCCGACACACCGCGGCCCCGGAGCTTGTCCTCGCCGGGGACGCCGAGCCACTTGGCCGTGGCCCCGGTGGCGATGATCAGCGTCTTCGCCCGCCACTCCTGGTCCCCCGCCCACACCCCGAACGGCCGCTCGGAAAGGTCCACCCGCGTCGCGGTCTGATGCAGCATCTCCGCCCCGAACCGGGCGGCCTGCTTCTCCATGGCGTCCATGAGCTCCGGTCCGAGGATGGCACCGGGGAACCCGGGGTAGTTCTCGACATCGGTGGTGAGCATGAGCTGGCCACCGGCGTCGAGTCCCTTCAGGACGAGGGGCTCCAGGTCTGCGCGGGCGGCGTACAGGGCCGCCGCGTACCCGGCCGGCCCCGATCCGAGAACGATCACGTTTCGTTCGTCGAGCACGTTCCGCTCCATTCTCCCATAGGGATAACCGCTCTCTATTCCTTCACACGAGGCCGTCCCGGCGGACCTTGCCGGAGGCGGTGCGGGGGAGCTCGTCGACGAGGACGAGCTCCCGGGGTGCCTTGTGGCGGGGGAGCGTGATCGAGACGTGATCCCGGAGCTCCTGGAGGGTGGGAGGAGACGAGGGGTCGGCGGAGACGACGAATGCCACGACCCGCTGCCCCCACTCGGAGTCGAGCCGGCCGGCCACCGCTGCGTCGGCCACCTTGGCGTGATCTCGGAGGGCGTGCTCGACCTCGTCGGGCCAGACCCGTTCGCCGCCCGTCTTGATCAGGTCGTCCAGGCGGCCCAGGATCCGGAGCCGGCCTTCGGGATCGAGGAGGCCGGCGTCGAAGGTTCGAAGCCAGCCGTCCCCGGTGAAGGCCGCCATGGTGCCTTCCTTATCGAACCGGTACCCCAGCATCAGGGTTGGCCCGCGGAGCTGGATGCCCTGGTCCCTCGGATCGATCCGGGCCTCGATCCCGGCGAGGGGACGGCCGTCGTAGACGACGCCTCCGCAGCTTTCGGTGAGGCCATACGTCTCGATGACCCGGACGCCCGCGGCCTCGGCCCTCGCCCGGAGTCCGGCGGCCAGGGCCGACCCTCCCACCAGGATGGCCCGGAAGCGCGAGAGGTCCGCGTTCGCATCGAGCAGCCGAAGCAGCATCGCGGGGACGACCGAGACGAACCCGGCGTCTACTTCCGCCCCGACCGCGACCGGGTCGAAGCTCGCGTGGACGGTGACGGGTGCACCCAGGAGGACCGCCCGGAGCAACACCAGGAGCCCGCCCACGTGGGCAAGCGGGAGGCAGCACAACCAGCGATCGTGGGGCGTGGCCTCCAGGGCCAGCGCGGACGAGGCGACCGCGGCGTCGATGGCGGCCCGGTCGAACTGCGCGAGCTTCAGCCCCCCGCCGGAGCCCGAGGTGTGGACGACCAGCGCGACCTTGGTTCCTGCCGGCACACCGGCCGGAAGCCGCGTCCAACCCCCCGAGTCGTGGACGACGGTGGGGGAGGCCCGGTCGAGGAGGGTCCGGATCTCCGGTTGGGGGAGGCGGTGGTCCACGGGGAGCAGCGCCGCCCCGGCGTCCCACACATCCGCCACGATCCGGATCCACTCTGGGCCCGGGGGGAGCGTGACGGCCACGACGTCCTCGGTCCGAAGGCCGGCGCTCGCGCCTGGGGGCATGTGAGATAGGCTAGCCTGAACCGTTCGAGTGCACGCTCTAGGAGTGATCGGTCGAATGGAGTGGCAATCGTCGGGAACCACCTACCGAGACATCCGGTACGAGACCGCCCAGGGCATCGCCAAGATCACGATCGACCGGCCCGAGGTTCGCAACGCGTTCCGGCCAATCACGCTGTTCGAGCTCTCGCACGCCTTCGACCTGGCTCGGGACGACCCGGGGATCGGCGTGATCGTCTTGACCGGCCAGGGGCCGGAGGCGTTCTGCTCGGGCGGCGACCAGCGGGTCCGGGGGGACGACGGGTATCGGGACGAGGAGGGGATGGGACGCCTGAACGTCCTCGACCTCCAGGTCCAGATCCGGCGGCTCCCCAAGCCGGTGATCGCCATGGTCGCCGGCTACGCCATCGGGGGCGGCCACGTGCTGCACTTGGTATGCGACCTGACCATCGCCGCGGACAACGCGAGGTTCGGCCAAACGGGGCCCAAGGTGGGATCGTTCGACGCTGGCTACGGGACCGGGCTCCTGGCCCGAACCATCGGCGTGAAGCGGGCCAAGGAGGTCTGGTTCCTGTGCGAGCAGTACGACGCGCAGACGGCGCTGGAGTGGGGGCTGGTGAACCGGGTCGTGCGGTTGGAGCGGCTGGAGGAAGAGACCGTCGGGGTGTGCCGGCGGATCCTCCAGATGAGCCCGCTATCGCTCCGGCTGATCAAGGCCGGGTTCAACGCCGACGCCGACGGCCTGGCCGGCATCCAGCAGCTCGCCGGCGACGCGACGCTCCTTTACTACATGTCTGAGGAGGCGCAGGAGGGGCGCGACGCCTACTTGGAGAAGCGCCCTCCGGACTTCACCAGGTTCCCGAGGAGGCCGTGAACGGGTTCGCCGTCTGGGTGCACGGGGCGCGCCCGAGGACCCTGGCCGCGAGCGTCGCGCCGGTCGTAGTGGGGACGGCCGCGGCCGGACGGGCCTCCGTGTGGCGCACCGCGGCCGCGCTCGCGGTGGGATTGGGTCTCCAGGTGGGCGTGAACTACGCGAACGACTACCACGACGGCGTGCGAGGGGTGGACACCGAGCACCGGCTGGGCCCGCAAAGACTGACGTCGTCGGGGATGGCCTCGCCCCGTGCGGTGATGATCGCGGCGCTCATTTCCGTCGCCGTCGCGGGGCTGGCAGGGCTGGCCCTCGCCGTGGCCACGACGCCGTGGCTGATCGCGATCGGCGCGGCGGCGATGGTGGCGCTGTGGCTGTACTCGGGCGGGCCGTGGCCGTACGCGTCGCTCGGCTTGGGCGAGGTCGCGGTGTTCCTGTTCTTCGGGCTGATGGCCACGGTCGGCACCGCGTACGCGCAGGCCGAGCGGGTTCCCGCGGCGGCGTGGTGGTCGGCGGCGGCCGTGGGGTTCCTGGCGGTCGCCATCTTGGAGGCGAACAACCTCCGGGACATCCCTACCGACGAGGCGGCGGGGAAGCGAACCCTGGCGGTCCGGCTGGGCCAGCGGCGAACTCGGGTGCTGTTCCGCGCTCTGATCGTCGCGGCGTTCGCCACGGTTGCGGGAGGGGTGGCCGTGGGCATCGCCGCCGAGCCGCTCGGGATGTCGCAGTGGGCGCTGCTCGCGCTGGCCGCGTGGCCGCTCGCCATCCGCCCGATGGAGGTCGCAGGGAAGGCCGATGGTCGGGAGTTGATCCCGGTGCTCGTGGGGACGGCGCTCCTCCAGGTGGCGTTCGGGGCGTTGCTCGCGCTGGGGTTGTGGGTCGCCGGAGCCACAGCGGCATGAACGAGGGCGATGTCGCGCTCGCATGCATGCAGGCGCTTGTGGACGAGCTCGCATCCCACGGGCTGGAGCAGGCGTGCGTGTCGCCGGGCTCCCGATCCACCCCGGTCGCGCTGGCGCTCTGGCGCCACCCGCGCGTGAACGTCCACGTCCATCTCGACGAGCGGTCCTCGGCGTTCTTCGCTCTCGGGCTATCGAAGACGACGGGGAGGCCGGCGGCGGTGGCATCCACGTCCGGCACCGCGGCCGCCAACCTCTTCCCGGCGGTCGTGGAAGCGTCGATGTCCCGGGTTCCCCTGATCCTGCTCACGGCGGACCGGCCCCCGGAGCTCCGAGGCGTCGGCGCGAACCAGGCCATCGACCAGCTCCACCTGTTCGGCAGGTACGTGAAGCGGTTCGTCGACGCGGAGGTGCCGGGCGACCGACCAGGTCTCGCGCACTGGCGGTCTCTCGCGGGGGAAGCGATCCGCGACGCCGTGGAGGGAGCCCCCGGGCCCGTGCATCTGAACCTGCCATTCCGCGAGCCGTTGGTGCCCTCGGAAGAAGTGGTCCCTGCGGCCGATCCTCGGCCTGCCTCGGTCGCGTGGCGACCGGCCCCTCGGGAGCCCAGGCCGGACGAGGTCGCGTCGCTGGCCGAGAAGATGGAAGAGATGGAGCGGGGTGTCATCCTGGCGGGATCGCTCCGGCTGGACGCCCGGCCCATCCTGGACCTTGCCCGCTCGGCCGGGTGGCTGCTGATCGCGGAGCCCACGTCGGGCGTGCGCGCGCCGGGAGCCCTCGCGGCCGGGCTGTTCCTACTTGCGGACCGAGGGTTCACCTCCTCGCACGAGCCCGATGTGGTGCTCCAGTTCGGTGCCGCACCGACCTCGCGGGCGGGTTTGGCCTTCGCGGCGGGCGCGAAGGAGCTGGTGATCGTGGACCCCGACGGGTTGGTCGCCGACCCGGCCCGTCACGCGTCGAGGACGATCCGGGCGGACCCCGCGATGCTCGGAAGCGCGCTCGTCGAGCGACTTCCCGTGCGCGGCGAGACGCCTTGGCTCCGGGAGTGGCGCGACGCCGATGCCTGCGCGCGCCGGGCCGTGGACGAGCTGTTGGACTCCTGGGACGAGCCGTTCGAGGGAAGGGTGGCTCGGGACCTCGCCGCCTGTCTGCCGGATGGCTCGACCTTCGTCGTCGGGTCGAGCATGCCGGTGCGCGACCTCGACTTCTACATGCTGCCCCGGGGGAGCCTTCGCGTGCTCGGCAACCGGGGCGCCAGCGGGATCGACGGATTCGTCTCCACCGTCCTCGGCGTGGCCGCGACGGGCTCGCCGACGGTCGCCCTGTGCGGCGACCTCACGCTTCTGCACGACGTGGGGGCGCTCCTGTGGGGCGCGAAGCGCGGCCAGGACGCCGTGTTCGTCGTCCCCAACAACGCCGGCGGCGTCATCTTCTCGTTTCTCCCGCAGCGGTCGCTTCCGGAGTTGGATGATCTGTTCGTCACACCGCACGGACTCGACCTGGCGAACGTCGCGGACGCGGCCGGCGCGCCCCACCTCCTGGTCGATCGCGCCGCCGACCTCGGGCCGGCCGTGGAAAAGGCGTCCGATGCCGGCGGGGTGTGGATCGTCGAGGTGCCGTCCGACGGCGAGCGGAACGTAGCGCGCCACGCCGAAGTGAAGGTTGCCGTCGCCGATGCCCTGGGCGGTTAGCCCCACCGGAGCGAGTCGAGGAGCGCCCGGAACTTCCGCTCGGTCTCGTCGAGCTCGAGCCCCGGCACCGACCCGGCAACGATGCCGGCGCCGGCGAACAACCGGGCCGTACTGCCTGCGACCTCAGCGCAACGGAGTCCGATGGCCCACTCGCCGTCGCCGTTCACGTCCACCCAGCCGACCGGCCCCGCGTAGCACCCGCGGTGCAGGGTCTCGAGCTCCCCGAGCACCTTTCTCGCGCCGTCTCGGGGCGCGCCGCACACGGCCGGCGTGGGGTGAAGCTCCGCCACGAGGTCGAGCACGGACCGCGCCGGGTCCCGCAACCGGCCGTGGAAGGGCGTGGCGAGGTGCCAGACGTTCGCGGTCCCCAGGAGCTCGGGCTCCTCGGGATGGTCCAGCCGGCCGCAGAAATTGCCCAGGACGAGCTCGACGAACTCCGACACCGCGGCGTGCTCCTCACGGTCCTTCTCCGAGCCGAGCAGTCGCTCGGCCGAGGCGCGGTCCTCCTCCGGGTCCCCGAAGCGGGGGGCGGAGCCGGCGAGGGGTGTGGCCCGGACCTCAGCCCCGGCCTTCCTCACGAGGAGCTCGGGGCTCGCGCCGACCAGCACGCCCCGGGACGCCAACCGCCGGCCTTCCGGGGCGAAGGTTGGCACGGCGAAGGCGAAGCAGTCGGGGTCGACCGCGCGAAGACGCCACAGCAGCCGGTGGGGATCGAGCTCCCGCCCCGCCTCCACGATCAGGGACCGGGCGAGCACGATCTTTCGGAGCTCGCCGGCCGCGATCCGCCGAGTGGCCTCGCCCACGGCGGCCGCATACCGGGAGGGCTCCGGGTCGGGTCGGACCTGGATGTCGGCGAACGCCTGGTGCGGCGCGCCGCCGACCCACCGGCCAGGCGGTTCGGTCTCCCCCGGCGCACCGTCCTGGGGCCACACGTCGATCCGCCACGTGTCCCCCGTCCGCCGCCGGACGGCGGTCCGCGATGGGATCGCCAGCGATGCCGGCTCCGCCTCGTCGAACGGGATGGCCCCCACCGCCACGACCGGAGGCCCGTCGTCGTCCCGCTGGATCGCCCCGAGCGTCTCCCCGGCCACCCGGGCAAGCTCCTCGATCCGCCCGGGCCCTCCGTTCACGTCGAAGCCGCCGGCCGTCCCGGAGGCCGAGACCCCCAGGCCGCTCCGCTCGAAGAAGAACCCGTCGGGCTCGTAGTTCGCGATGAGATCGAAGGCCGGGCCGAGCCTCCGGGCCCCGGCCACGAGGGGGGCCCCGCTCATTCCCGCGTCCCAACCAGCAGCTGCGCGATGCCGCCCGAGAGCGGGAGTCGCCGCGCGTCCGGGAACCCGGAGCCCCGAAGCAATGCGAGCAGCTCCGGTGGCTGCGGGAGGTACTCCATGGACCGGGGGAGGTAGCGGTACGCCTCCCGATCCGACAACACGCCGCCGATCACCGGCACCACACGCCGGAAGTACATGTTGTGGCCGGCCCGCATCACGGGGCCCTCGGGCTCGGACGCCTCGAGCAGCGCGATCCGCCCATCTCGCCGGACGACCCTCGCCAACTCCTCGAAGAACGCCCGGAGGTCGATGACGTTTCGAAGCGCGAACCCGCACGTCGCCCCGTCGGTCGAGGCGTCGCGCACCGGCAAGCGAAGGACGTCGGCCTCCACCAGGGGCGCATCGGTGGTGGCCTCGGCCAGCATGCCGTGGGAGAAGTCGAACCCGACCGCTCGGTATCCGTTGCGGTGGAGCTCGCTGCACAGGTCGCCGGTGCCGCAAGCGAGGTCGACCACGAGAGCGCCGCCGGGGAGCCGAAGCTCGCGGACCGCGCGTCGGCGCCACCCCACGTCCATCCCGAATGTCATGACCCGGTTCACCAAGTCGTATCGCCCGGCGATGGCGTCGAACATCCCTCGGACCCGGCGGGCCTTGTCCTCGCCCTGCGGCAGGCCCTCGGAACCGGTCACGCCTGCCACGCGCGGTCGAGGCGCCGGGACTCGGCCCGGGCCGCCTCCACCTCGGCCTTTCCGCCCACCCGCTCGATGTGCTCCTCGGCCACGCCGAGCAGCACCCGGCGGAAGTGGTTCGCCACGAGCTCGGTGACCGCGGGGAGGAGCGTGCGGAACGCCTCGACGAGCTGCGCGGCGGCTTCCTCGTCGGATGCGGCGGTGTCTCGGATGGGCTTTCGGACCCGTTCGTCGAACAGCTCGACCGCTCGCTCGGCCAGCCCGGCCATGGCCCGGTGGGTGTCGCGGGCCAGGGTGAGCAGCTCTCCCAAGGGAAGGCCGTACTCGAGGAGCTTCAGGGCCGCCCGGACCATGTCGATGTCGGCGGCGATGTACCGGTCCTCCCCATCGACCCGCCGAGCGAGGCGGATCCCCTCTCGCTCCACCGCCTGGATCAGCGACGGCGGGACGCCGCTGGCCGCCCCGAACTGCTCGAGCGTGAGCAACGCGTCGTCGCGCCCTTCCCCCCGCGCTGCGGCCACCGCCGCCGCGAGGTTGGCGTCGGCCTTGCCCAGCTCGCCCTGGATCACGTGCTTGATCGCGGCGAGGGTCAGGCCCTTTCGCTGGAGCGCGCGGACCTCACGGATCCGCTCGGCGTGTCGGGGGCCGTACCAGGCCACCCGCCCCTCGCGTTCCGGCGGCGGGAGGAGGCCCCGGGTCTGGTAGAAGCGGACCGTGTCCACGGAGACGTCGCACGCCGCGGCGAGCTGCTCGACCCGGTACCTCACGAACGACAACTCTACGAGTGTCCGCTCGAAACATCCAAGCGCCGTGCTGTTGCGGCGGGTGGGGGACGAAGCAGTCCCGCCGCTACAGCGGCTTGGACGAAAAGGACAGTATCCGGCAGTCCTTCGTGGCCACGACCCAGATGACGACCCGGTTGGAGGGCCGGTCGGCACCGGGGCTCTCCAGGTAGACCCCGAGGTACGCGGGCTTCCCATCGAACCTGGCCCGGATCAGCCGGACCAGCCGGTCGCCTTCCGTGAGGCCGCCCGGCTCGACCAGGCACGCCTTGGCGGCGTTGGCCTCGGCGTGGGCGACCGTCGCCGCGCCGGGGGCCACGGCGCTGAGGCCCGTCCGCTGAGCGGCCTCGTTCGCCAGGGCCTCCAGGTCTTCGGCGCTGTAGTCCGCGTCCGGCTGGATCTCCAGGAAGACGCCCCTGGCCAGGGCGGCGTCGGCGCCGGGGACCGACTCGGTGGGCGTCGCCCCACCGGCCTCGGCCCTGAGGGCCGCGCTCTTCTCCTCCTCTCCCAGGCGCGGGAGTACCACGGCGATCACCGCCACCAGCGCCGCGGCCGCAGCGAGCCCGGCGGCCCATTGGAACCTGCCCCACCACGGTGTGGCGGCCGCTCCGGCGCCCCGCCGGCGGATCTCGGCGGCGACCGGGTTCATCACGCCGAGCGGGACGGGCTGCTCGGGCAGCTCGGCCAGGGCCGCCACGGCCAGGGTGGAGAGCTCCATCTCTTCCCGGCACGCCCAGCACGTGGCGAGGTGCGCGTCGACCTCGGCCCGCTCCTCCTCGGTGAGCGCGCCGTCGACGTAGCCGGCAAGGAGTTCCTCGGGGTGCGTCATCTCGACCTCGCCTGGTCAGACGGTCCCGGCGGCTCGGGACGTTCCCGCTCCGAGCGGCCGCGGAGGGCCCGGGACAGCGCCACCCGACCCCGGTGCAGGCGCGACTTCACCGTGCCCACCGGCACGCCCACGATCGCCGCAACCTCCTCGTAGGGCAGGTCCTGGACGTCGTGGAGGATCATCACGATCCGGTAGTCGGGCGGCACCCGGAGCAGCGCCCGCTGCACGTCGATCGAGAGGTCCGTGGCGTCGGCAGGGTCGGGCGCGGGGGGCGGCTCCGGCTCGTGTTCCTCGCTCCGCTCGAGCAAGGGTGCCCGCCTTCGCTTTCGGAGGAGGTCGTAGCACGTATTCACGGTGACCCGGTGCATCCAGGTGGTGAAGGCGGCCTCGCCCCGGAACGACGAGAGCTTCCGGAGGGCGGTGAGGAAGGCCTCCTGGGTGGCGTCGCGCGCGTCCTCTTCGTGTCCGGTCATCCGGAGCGCCAGGTTGTACACGCGGCGCTCGTGCCGCTCGACGAGGATTCCGAACGCCGAATGCTCTCCACTCACGGCCCGACGGACCAGGTCCTCGTCGCGTTCGCCGTCCGGCATCAGCCCGTCGCCACCACCCGGAACTCGGCCACCTCCGCGCGGTTCCCGTCGCCGGTTACAACGACGGTGGTGATCCACAGCAGCACGTATCGCCCCGCGGCGGGTTCGATCGACTCGCGCGTATCGGCGGAGGCGGTGAACGTGGCATGGGCGGAATCGGCCATGGTCGCCGGGTCGTCCCCGACCACCACGGCGAAGTCGAATCCCGGGTGCGGTGAGGTGAGCCTGAATCCGGTGACCGTGCGCTCGACCCCGAGGTCGAAGAGCAGCCCCACGCCCGGCTTGTTCAGCCGGCCGTCGAAGTAGTTCTCCGACTTCCATGCGGTGGCCTCGTCGCCGTCGGCCGCGGAGGCGAGGCCCGAGTCGTTCTCACGGCCGTCGCCGAACGGGTCGAACGTCCCGACCGACGCGAAACGAGCCAGACGCGTGGCAGGCGTCGAGCTCGGCACCTCCTCCCGTTTCACCTGGACCCCCACCGGGCCGCCGAGCTCCAGCTCCCCCAGCCACAATCCAGCGCCCACGGAGCCGGCGGCGACGAGCGCGATCAGCAGGGGCATCGCCAGCCACGTGCGGAACACCGATCGGTGGCGGCTCAGGGGCGGGACCGCCTCGGGTTGGGGCGTTGGTCCGACCGGCACGGCGAGCGGCGGCCCCGCTTCCCGCCAGATCCTCCGAAGCGACTCGGCGAACTCGTGGGGGGAGGCGAACCGGTCCTCCGGTTCCGGGGAGAGGGCCCGAGCTACTGCAGCGTCCAGCGCGCGGGGAGTGTCCCTGCGGAGGGATCGCGGCGTGGCCGGACGCCCGTCACGGGGAGGTTCCCCCGTGAGGAGCTCGAACAACAGGGCCCCGGCCCCCCACACGTCGGTCCGGGGGTCAACGGGCCCGCCGCTCCTTTGTTCCGGTGGGATCGGACCGTCCCCGTCGATCGGGGCGACCTTCTGGGACCGGCCCGTCCCCGCCGGACCCTGGGCGATCACCGGATCGCATACGCGCACCGTGCCGTCCGGCCCGATGAGCACGTTCTCGGGCTTGAGGTTGAGGTGGAGGATGCCGGCATCGTGGGACGCCGCCAGCGCGTCGAGCACCGAGCCGATGACGCGGGCCGCCTGGTCCGCCGGCACCTTCCTCTCCGAATCCAGGAGGTCCCGGAGGCTGCCGCCCTCCACGTATTCGCGAACGATGAACTCCACACCGTCCTCGCGGCCCGTGTCCAGGAGGCGGGCCAGCCCGGGATGGGACACCAGGGCCACGGCGCGCAGTCGCTCGACTAGGCGCTCGGCGAAGCCGGGATCCTCGGCCGACCCCGCCCGGAGCAGCTTCACCACCACCCGGCGGTCTAGCACCACGTCCGTGGCTCGCCACGCCACGCCGAGACCGCTTCGACCGAGCTCCTGCTCGAGGACGTATCGCCCCGCGAGCACGGCCCGTGGCTGCTCCGTCCTCACCCGCGCAGTCTACGTCGCGACATCCGGCCGACGGCCCTGGATGCTCAGAACGTCGAGGGGCCGGCGGTCTCGGTGGCGGTCGTCCTGGTGAATTCCTTGAGGAACCCGATGCGGCCGGCGAGCAGGGTGGAGGCCCGGTCCACCGCGGTCACGGTGACCTCTCCCGTCCGCTGGTTGATGGAGAACCCGTCCCTCGCGAGCCGGGCGTCCGGGGCCTCCTGCTCCAGTTGTTCGAGCGCGGTGAGGCGGGCCTTGTCGCGGTTCCCGGTCGCCTTGTACGTGGCCGCCGCCTCGAAGGCCGCCTTTTCGGCGGCGCTGGCCACCTTGAACTTGGTCAGGGCGATGGAGCCAGTGTCGAAGGCGGCCACCACAAATAGCGCGACGATGACGAGCCACATCACCCCGAGCTTGCTGACCAGCCCGCGCTCGTCCGACAGCCTCCCCACCGTCTTCACCTCCACCTCGCGACGAGTTGCCTTCGCACCACATCGACCTCCTCGATGCGGAACATAAGCGCTGTCGCCACGAAGACAAGCACCCCCACCGCGACCGCCCCGAGCACCTGGAGGGCCTGTGCTCCTAGGGTGACGGTGCCGAGCTGTTCCTCGATGAGCCGGGCCACCCCCCACGCCGCCGCCGCCGTGACCGCGGCCGCGGGGAGCGTCCGGGTCAGGCCGGACAGGATCCGCCTGCCGTCGATCCCGCCCAGCCTGCGGCGGACGATCAAGACCAGCGCCATGGATCCAAAGGTGTACGCGGTGGCGTGCCCCAGGGCCAACCCTCGGACCCCCAGGTCGAGGACCAAGACGAACAGCAAGTCGAGCGCCACGTTCAGGCCTACCGCCGAGATGTTCACCAGGGCCGGGGTCCGGGTGTCCTGCATCGAGTAGAACGCGCGAAGAAGGAGCTGGAACGTGGAGAAGGAGAACAGCCCGACGGCGAAGAACACCAGGACGCCGGCCACGAGCTCGGTGCTCCTCGGACGGGTCACCCCGTGCTCGAGGAGCAGTCGGACGATGGGGACGGCCAGCGCCAGGTAGCCCAGGGCGGCCGGCACGACGAGCACCCCGGTCCACCTGATCCCCCCGGCCAGGAGCTCGCGGAAGCCGGCCCGATCGCCGTCGACCCAACGCGACGACATCGCCGGCAGCAGCGCCGTGAACACCGAGACGACGAAGATCGAGTGCGGGAGCTGGAACAGCATGAACCCGGCGGCGTAGGCCGTGTACCCGCCCTGGACCCGGGCCGCCAGGATCAGGACGACGAGGTATCCGAGCTGGTTCGCCGCCACGTACACGATCACCCACTTCGCCAGTTGGGTGATGCGGGACACCGCCTCGTCCCGCCAGTCGGGCCGCCACCCGAACCGGAACCCCAGGCGGTGGAGCGAGGGCCACAGCGCGGCGGTCATCGCCACGACCCCCAGGGTCGTCCCGATGGCGAGAACCAGCTTTTGCGGCCCGGTAGCCAAGACCGCCTGGTCCGGCCGGGACATCGCGGCGAACGTCAGGAACGTGCCGACGACGATGAGGTTGTTGAGGATCGGCGCGAACATCGGCACGGCGAACCGTCTATGGGCGTTCAGCAGTCCGGTGGCGGCCGCGCCGATTCCGTAGAAGACGATCTGCGGCATGAACCATCTCAGGAAGAACGAGGCGAGCTCCTTAACCACCGCGCGCTGGTCCTCCGGCACCCCCACGGTGTAGAGGCGGACGATCCACGGAGCGAAGATCACGCCGAGCAGGGCGATCGCGCCGAGCGAGATAGCGGTGATCGTGAGCGCCCGGCGGGCCAGCTCCCATGCTTGTTCACGACCCCGGCTCTGGAGCCACTCCACGAATACCGGGACGAACACCGACGTCAGGATCCCACCGAGGGCGAGCTCGTAGATGATGTTCGGCGTGATGTTGGCGATGTTGTAGGCGTCCGCCAGACGCGTCTCAGAGATGCCGAGCGCGTACGCCATGGCCGCCAAGCGTAGGAACCCCGTGACGCGCGACAGCGCCGTTCCCACCGACATCACCGCGGTGCTGCGGACGAACGACCCCTGTGAGTCCTCCGGTGGGAGCTCGCCGGCCTCCGGGGCGTCCGGGGTCACCCGGTCCGACGTGGCAGGAACCTCCTGGCCCACACGAGCAAGGCCACCGCCGCCGCGCCGAAGGTGATGATGAGCGCGATCCGGTTGTACGCCGTGGATCTCACGATCAAGGTGCTCTCGCCGATCATCCGGCCCGAGGGCGACGCGATCTGCACGTCCACCGGGAACCGCCCGGTGGTGGTCAGCGACACGTCGAAGTTCACCGTTCGTGTGGACCGCGCGTCGAGGACCGTCGACGACTCGGGGGTGCCCTGGAGGTGCGGCGAGACCAGCCTGATCGTGACGCGGACGGGCTCGTCGTTCCCGTTCGTCACGCGCATCGGGATCCCCCTGCCGGCGCTGGAGGTCAGCGTGATCACCTGATCCGTGTCTGGACGGATCGCGTTGAAGATCGCCCCCACCGAGTCGCGGGCGTAGCGGGCGAACCAGGAGCCGGTGGTCTTGTCGTCCAGGAACTGGCCGGATTCCGCCAGGAGCAGCAGCGTCTCGAGCCGGTCGGGCTCATCGCTCTCGTCAACGAGCATGGAACGGTAGATGCGGATCCGGCGGCGCGTTTGCTTGATGGTCTCCACGTACTCACGAGGGAAGGTCGGGGACAGCGCCGGTGTGAGCTGCCCCGGCCCGGGCGGGGGGAAGGCCTGGGACAGGGCTGTGGCGGTGGTCTTGCGAACCCAGGGGGCGGCGGCGATCCCCCGCACCAACGGACCGAACAAGGCGCCGGGTGGGTCGAACGCATCAGGGAACGTGACGGCGATCCCTCGCTCAACCCCCGGCTGTTCCAGCCAGATTTGCGCGAGCTCGCCCAGGATGGCCTGGGCGCCGAGCACGGGATCCTCGGTCATCAGCTCCCAGCCGAACAGGGCCTGGACGTCCGCGTCGGAGACGAGCGCGCCGATCTCCCCACCGCCCGCGGGGAGCGAGGTGGCGGGGGGTGCCACGAAGCCGAGAGGTTGCGGCGGCGGTGGTGCGGCCCAGTCGTCGAGCAGGAGGAGGGTCACCCCCTGGCCGGGGAGCTGGTCCAGGCTCGCCTGGTCCACCACCGAGCCGGGCGGACGGAGGATGGCGGGGTTGGGGGTTCGGCCGAGCGCGGTAGCCACGGTCTGGCGACCCCGTTCGAGCTGCGTGGTGAGGTCCGCCCAGAGCCCGCTCGCGGCTAGGGCGGGGAGGCTGGGCGCGGCGAAGGGCAGGGCCGACAGCTCGATCTCGGGGGCGGCCGCGATCTGCCGCAGGCCCGCGAGGGCCTGGGCAGCCGCGCCCGCCCCCCCTTCGCCAGCCTTGACCTGCCGACGTTGCCCTTCGTCCATCACGATGTACCCATCTCGCATGCGCACCAGGTTCGTGAGCAGGGTCGGAGAGACGGCCACCCCGATCGGCGTCTGCGAGCCGTCCTGGGTGAGGGTCAGCAACGACCGGATCTGGCCGGCGAGGCCCCCGCCGGTGGCGAGCTCCTGCTCGAGCGCGGTGGACGTGAACACCCCGTCCGGGCCGAACCCAATGGGCTCGTGCAGCACGAAGGTCCAGGCGAGGCTGAGTGGGATCTCCGGCTGCCGCACCAGGAAGATGACCGGGGTCCGGATGGCGGCGAGCGAGGTGAAGCTGCTCCGAAGGTCGATCTTCAGCGGATAGATCAGCGACGTGTCCGTGGCGATCCCTTCCGAATCGAGGGCGAGCCTCACAGTGAACACGCGGGACCTGCCGGGCTCGATCGTCCCGTTCTGGGGCAGGGTGTCTCCGTCGATCGTCACCGCGTCCTCCGGATCGGCCACCAGGGATCGCTCGTAGTTGATGCGTTCGAACACCGGGCCCCACAGGGTCCATCCGATCGAGAGCTCGCCGATGGGCTCGAAGCCCAGATTCTCCGCGCGAACCTCGACGTCGAGCTCGCGCTGGCTGATGGAGTTCCACGGGATCTGGCTGACCAGCGTGAGGCGAACGAGCGGCTCCGGGGCCTCCGCCTGCCCCTGCGGCAGGGGAAGGAGCAACCATATGGACAGGGCGAGGAGGGACGCGGCGAGCCGGTGCATGGTCGGCGGGCCCATCCTACCCGGAGGCCCCAACGAGGGCGGCCAGCTCCCGAACGCCGTACAGGACTGCGACGGCGAACAGGAAGGCGCCCACCGCCAGGCGGAGCGGGCGTTCCTTCGCCCCCAGCGCGACCTGCGCTCCGATCCTGGCCCCGGGGACCACGCCGATGGTGAGGACGAGGAAGATGGCCCAGTCGATGTGGCCGAGGACGGCGTGGACGATGGTCCCCGGGATCACCAGGGCCGCGATCGTGACGAGCGAGGTGCCGAGGGCGCGCTTCAGCGGCATCCCCAGGATCGCGGTGAACGCCGGCACCATCACGATCCCTCCGCCCAGCCCGAGGAGCCCGGACACGAAGCCGGCCACGAACCCGATGGCCCCGTACTTCCACCCCGGAGTCTTTCCCCGCTCCCAGGCCGTTCGGGGGCGCCTGTCTCGGATGACCTGCACCGCCGTCCAGCCGATCAGCACGGCCGTGATCACCAGGAGGAGGTGGGCGTTCACCGCGTCGGTGAGGCCAGCCCCGATGATCGCTCCGGCGACCCCCGGCCCCACGGCCCACCCGAAGGCCCGGAAGCTCACCTCTCCGGCCCGCCCGTAGGTGATGGCGCCCACCAGCGAGGTGGGGAAGATCGCCGGGAGCGGGGTGGCCACGGCCTGGATGGCCGTGCCGCCCAGGAAGACGTTGATGGCCGGGGTGGTGACGGTCCCTCCGCCTACCCCGAACAGGCCGGACAGGATGCCGGCGATGAACCCCACGAGGGCGCCGGCGAATACCTGGAGCGGGGTCATGCCAACCGGTTCGAAGCCCGTTCCAGGACCTCGCGCTCCCCGCGATAAGCGGCACGGCGAAGGGCGACGGGGAGCGGGAACCACCGCACGTCCTCCATCTCGTGGTCATGGAGCGAGACGTCGCCCCCGGTCGCGCACATGAGGAAGAACCGAACGGCCTTGCGGATCCGGACCCCTTCCCAGACGTAGAAGTACCGGATGTCTCCGAGCGATGCCTCGATCTCGGCCTCCAGGCCGGTCTCCTCGTGAACCTCTCGGACGGCTGCTTGCTCGGCGGTCTCGTCTGGCTCGATCTCGCCCTTGGGTAGGCCCCACGCCAGTTCGCCCCGGCGGGTCCGGCGGGCCGCCAGGGCCACCTCGATCGCATCGCCCACCCGTCGATACACGACGCCACCGGCCGAGACCTCGCTCCGTGTCTTCATCGAAGGCCGGTGCGAGGGCCCCACCTATACTGGCCACCCGTGGTCGACCGCATCATCGACTTCCTCCGCCCGTATCTCTCCGTGCCGTGGGGCTACCTGATCGTGGGGGGGGGCACGTTCCTGGAGAACTCCGTGGGGGCGGGGGTCATCGTCCCCGGCGAGACCCTCGTCATCATCGGCGGATTCTATGCGAGCATCGGCGACCTTTCGCTCGCGTGGGTTGCCTTCGCGGCCTGCTTCGGCGCCATCCTCGGCGACAACGTCGGCTACGTGATCGGCCGGCGGTTCGGTCGAGGGTTCCTGGAGCGCCACGGCGGCAAGCTGTTCATCACGCCGGAGCGACTGGAGAAGGCCGACCGCTACTACCGGTCCCACGGCGGCAAGACCGTGTTCTTCGGCCGGTTCATCCCGTTCGTGAGGAGCATGGGGTTCATCCTGGCCGGCGTTGCCGCCATGCGGTGGCGCCGGTTCCTGATGTACGACGTTGCCGGGGCGGTCATCTGGGGGGTAGGCCATTCGATCCTGGGGTACGTGATCGGGGCGAGCTACGCGCGGTGGGAGCGGTACGTCACCCCCGCCGGGCTGGTCGTCCTGATGGTCCTGCTGCTCCTGATCGGGGCTTCGAGGCTTCGGGCCTCGCACCGGGCCGTCGAGAAGCAGCTGCCCGATCTGGAGTCGACGGATGGGCTCGGGAGGCCCTCCGACCTCAAGCCGGAGGGCGAACCGGCCGACGACTGAAGTCGGGATGGACGTCAACGAGCTGCTCCGCCACACCGTCGAGATGGGGGCCAGCGACCTTCACCTGAAGGTCGGCAACGTCCCGTTCATCCGAGTGGATGGGACGCTGCATCCGACGTCCTACCCTGGCCTCAGCGGGACCGATACACAGACGTTCGCCGCGACGCTTATGCCCGACCACAAGGTTCGGGAGTTCGCGTCCACGAACGAGGCCGACTTCGGGTACTCCCTACCCGGCGTAGGACGGTTCCGGGTGAACGTGTTCCGCCAGCGGGGCGTGATCAGCGTGGCCGTCCGTCGGGTGCGTGCCGAGGTCCCGACCTTCGAGGAGCTGGGCCTCCCGATGGTCATCAAGGACCTGGCCGACTCGAGCCGGGGCCTGGTGCTCCTGACGGGGCCCACGGGCACCGGGAAGACCACCAGCATCGCCGCGATGATCGGGCACATCAATCGGACGCGTCGAGCGCACATCCTGACCGTCGAGGACCCTATCGAGGTCGTCCACGACGACGACATGTCGATCATCCAGCAGCGCGAGCTCGGCCTGGACACCGAGTCGTACGCGGTGGCCCTCAAGCGCGTGATCCGGCAGGACCCGGACATCATCTTCATCGGCGAGATCCGGGACCCCGACTCGGCGCTCTCGGCCATCCAGGCCGCGGAGACGGGCCACCTCGTCATCTCCACGATGCACACGATCGACGCCACCGAGACCATCAACCGGTTGCTCGACCTGTTCCCCCCGACGCAGCAGAAGGAGGTGCGCACGTCGTTCGCCGGGGCGCTTCGGGGCATCGTGTCCCAGCGGCTGGTGCCGCGGTCCGACGGCAAGGGCCGGGTTCCAACGGTGGAGGTGCTGATCGCGAACGGTCGCGTCTACGACAGGATCGTCGACCCCGAGGCCACCACCGAGATCCGCGACATCATGGCGGAGGGCGGCTACTACGGGATGCAGACCTTCGACCAGGACCTGGTGAGGCTGACGAAGGAGGGCATCGTCAGTGAGGAGGACGCTCGGCGGGCCTCAACCAACCCCCATGACTTCAACCTCGCGCTGAGCGGCGTCATGACGCGGGGGACCCCGCAGCTGATCTAACGGTCGGGCTCCCCCGCGGCTCGGCGCGCCGCCCGCTCGAACGGATGCCGCCGGTAACCGAACGGCACGGCCAGCGCGAAGTACGCCGGGATGAACAGCGGTCCCCACCGGCAGTACTGCCGGATGTGGTGCAGTTCGTGCTCGAGGAGCACTCCCTCCACCGGCACGGCCGAAAGGATCACGAAGCCGACGGTCATCGCGCTCCGGTTCATCTTCGACATCAGCAAGGAGAGGCCCCGGGGCGCCCGGTCGAACACGAGCGCGCCGCCGTGGATCCGGGGCGGCTGGAACGTGAACAGGCCGAGCACCAGCCCGACGACGGTGTTGGGAAGCGTCCACACGAACCCCAAGACGGCCGCCATGGCGCGACGGTACCGCAGGGCCGGTGGGGGCCGGGGGTATCCTGACCGGGTCATGGCCCGTCCCACGCGCCCGAACGAGGGCGCGCGCCTGGAGGTCCCTCCTCTCGCCACGGAGCTCGGCGAGCGGTTCCGCATGGCCGGGCACGAGCTGTACCTGGTGGGCGGGGTGGTTCGCGACCTGCTGCTCGGGCAGGCGCGCGAGGGCGCGGAGTTCGACCTGGCCACCGACGCCCCACCCCGGCAGACCATCAAGCTCCTTCAGGGATGGGCCAACAGTCGCAAGCTGATCGGCGTGCGGTTCGGGACGGTCGGGGCCCGAAAGGGCGACGTGCACATGGAGATCACGACGTTCCGCGAGGAGGTCTATCCGGAGGACACCCGCAAGCCGTCGGTCACCTTCGCCCGCGACATCCACACCGACCTGTCCCGCCGGGACTTCACGATCAACGCCATGGCGGTGCGCCTGCCGGACGGCGAGTTCCTCGATCCGTTCGGTGGGGTCAAGGCCTTGGCGGCGAAGCGGCTGGATACGCCGCTCGATCCCGAGGTCGCCTTCTCCGACGACCCTCTGCGGATGCTGCGGGCGGCACGGTTCGTCTCGCAGCTCGACCTCACGCCGGCACCGAGGGTGGTGGAGGCGATCAAGCGCCTGCGCGAGCGGCTGCGCATCGTGTCCTTGGAGCGGATCTCAGACGAGCTCTCGAAGCTGCTGCTTTCGGCGAAGCCGTCCAAGGGCCTGGAGCTCGTCGTGAACACCGGCCTGGCCGAGGAGTTCCTGCCCGAGCTCCCGGCGCTGATGCTGGAGCAGGACCCGGTCCACAAGCACAAGGACGTCTTTCACCACACCCTGGCGGTGGTGGAGCGGTGCGACCCCACCGACCTGGAGGTCCGCCTGGCCGCCCTGCTACACGACATCGGGAAGCCCCGGACACGGCAGGTCACGCCGGAGGGCGTGCAGTTCCACCACCACGAGGTGGTCGGGGCCCGGATGGTCGAGGAGCGGCTGCGCGCGCTTCGCTACCCGAACAGCCTCGTGGACAACGTGCGCAAGCTGGTGGAGATGCATCTCCGGTTCCACGGGTACGGGGAGGGGTGGACCGACAGCGCCGTGCGCCGGTACGTTCGCGACGCCGGGCCGCTCCTCGACAAGCTGAACCAGCTAACCCGGGCCGACGTCACCACGGGGAACCGGTTCAGGGCCAAGCAGTTCCAGTCCCTCCAGGACCAGCTGGAGGAGCGGATCGCGCACCTGGCCGAGGAGGAGAACCTGGAGGCCATCCGGCCGCCGCTCGACGGCAACGAGGTCATGGCCCACCTCGGTATCGGACCCGGCCCGGTGGTGGGGGAGGCCCTCGAGCACCTCATGGAGCTTCGCCTGGAGCGTGGTCCCATCGAGAAGGACGAGGCCTACCGGCTCCTCGACGAGTGGGCCGAGGGGGAGGGCATCCCGGCCTCGTCCTGACGGCCGAATCGCGTCGGCGGTATCAGTCCAGTCCCCCGGCATCCGAAGGCGGCCAGATGATCACGAAGGCCCGTCCGACCACCCGGTCCTCCGGTACGAAGCCGATCGCGCGCGAGTCGGCCGAGTTGCCCCGGTTGTCGCCCAACACGAACAGCATGCCCTCCGGCACCGTCACCGGGCCGTAATCGCCCATGGCCGCTCGGGCGTCGGGCGTGAGGTAGAGCTCGGCGAGCGGTTGCCCGTTCACGTGGACGGTGCGATCCCTGATCTCGACGATGTCGCCACGGATCCCGATCACCCGCTTGATGAGGTCCTCTTCCTCCGGCCGCGCGAACCCCAGGCCTTCGCCCAGCCAGTGGAAGAAGGACCCGAGGACGCTCCGGTCCTGGAGCAACGCGGTGTCGGGGTTCTCGAAGACGACGACGTCGCCCCGGCCGACGTCGCCGAACCGGTACGCGAGCTTGCTCACCAGCACCCGGTCTCCCGGCATGAGCGTGGGCTCCATCGAGGAGGAGGGGATGAAGAACGCCTGGACCAGGAAGGACTTAATGAGGATGGCCACGACCAGCGAGATGAGGACGAGGACCGGGACGTCGCGGATCAGCGGGGGGTGCTCCTTCCTCCGGGAGCCTTCGGCCTCCGACGCAACGGGCCCGTCCAGGGGCACGCGCTCCAGCAGTCGCTCGAGGGCCGAGGGCTCGGGATCCCGCCGCCGTTTGTCGGTTGCGGCCATGGGCGCGGCAAGCGTACCCGGGCCGGGCGGGAAGCTCAGACCCCCGTCCCCACCTTCCTCGCGCGGGCTCGCACCAGGAGCCGCCACCCGTGGTCGGCGATCAGCGCGACCGAAGCCGTGACGGCCATGTTCCCCAGGAGGACGCCGAAGACCCCGGCGACGGCGGCGATGGCCAGGGGCGCGCCCCCGAGATCGCTCACCAGCCAGGCATGGCGGAACCCGGCGTAGGCGAGAAAAGCCGCCAACACCCACACCGGGAGGAGTCCCAGGAGCACCGGAACCTGGGCGGCGAAGAACAGCCCCAGGAACAGGAAGGCCCCACCGAGGAGCAGGTTCATCCCCGCGGTCCGGGCCCCCAGGCGAACGTGAGCGGTGAGGCCGCCGGCGCCGTGGCACATCGGCATCCCGCCGAGGAGCGCGGAGACCGTGTTTCCGAGGCCCGCCGAGAGGCACACCCGCGATGGGCTCACCCGCTCCGCTGCAGGGCCGAAGTACTCGTGCGCCAGGTCGTTCACGGCCACCACGGCGTTGCCGAACGTGAGGGGGAGCTGGGGGAGCACCAGGAGGAGGAGCGCCGTCCCGAACGCGGCCGCCGGGGGGATCCTTACTGAGGGAAGCGCGAACGCTGGCCCGCCGACGCTCGGTTGGACGGCAGCGAGGACGGCCGCACAGCCCACGCCGAACAGAGCGAGCGCCGCCCAGTAGTGGCGCTTGTGCGCGGCGGCCGCGACGCCGCTGAACGCGAGGACGGCCAACACGACGGGCCAGGGAGAGGGCGGCGTTCCCGCGAAGAGGTCCGGTGGGCGCTGGACCAGGCGGAGCGCCGTGAGGACGAGCAGCCCCCCCACGCCCAGTTGGAGGGCCCGGACCACGGGCTTCGTGAACAGGCGGGCCACGACGTCGGCGACATGCCCCACCGAGAGCAGGATGAGGAAGCCCGCCAGCTCGAGACCGGCGGCGTGGATCACGTCGGGCGAGAGCTGCTGGGCCACGGCCACGGCCGTCAGGGCCTTCAGCGGCTGAATCGGGAAGGGGACACGGAAGGCCACGCCTGCGGCGATGACGAGGAGCCCGGCGCACACGAGGAGGGCGCCGGGGTCGAGGCCGTTCACCAAGATGAGCGCCGCCGCCAGGGGAACGAGCACGCCGAGGTCGGCCACGGCGCCGGCGGCCTCGCCCACGCCTATCCGGAACCCACCGGCGGCGGGCCCTGTTACGGCAGCGCTCATTCCGCGAGCTCAACCATGACGTTGGTGGCCTTCACCGTGGCCACGGCGTGCATCCCCGGTTTCAGGCCCATCTCGTCCACGGCTTCGCGGGTGATGAAGGCGAGGATCCGGTGAGGGCCCGCCAGGATCTCCACGGTCGCGGCGAGCTTGTCCCGCTTCACCTCGGTGACTACGCCGGGAAACCGGTTGCGGACGCTCCCCGCCGTGACCTTGGGGTGCGACCGCCGTTCGGCCAGGAGCCGGGCCACCTCGCCGGCCGGGATGAGGCGCTGGCCACCCCTGGTTCGTGCGGCCTTGATGGCTCCCTCCCGCTCCCACCGGCGGAGGGTCTCCACCCGCACGCCGAGTATCTCCGCGGCCTCCCCGATCCGGTAGCCCTCGCTCATGGGCTCAGGATATAGGATTAAGGGACTGCAACGCCAGAGAAAGCCGGCGCGTTTAGACTGCGAAGCGGACGTGGACCACGTCGCCCTCCTGGACGACGTAGTCCTTCCCCTCCACCCGAACCAGGCCCTTGTGCTTGGCCGCGTCCATGCTCCCCGCGGCCACCAGGTCGTCGAACGGGATGACCTCGGCCCGGATGAAGCCGCGCTCCATGTCGGTGTGGATCATCCCCGCGGCCTCCGGTGCCTTCGCGCCGCGGCGGACCTCCCACGCGTGGGCCTCCTCGGGCCCGCCGGTGAGGAACGAGATGAGGTCGAGGGCCCGATAGCACCCGTGCACCACCTTCTCCAGCCCCGGCTCGTGCACCCCGAACTCGTCGAGCAGCGCTCGCGCCTCCTCGGCGTCCATCTCCGCCGTCTCCGCCTCGATCTCGGCCCACACGCCGACGGTTCCATCGGGGAGGTCGGACGGCACGGCGGCACCTTCCTCGAGGTTCGCCACCACGACCCACGGCTTGAGGGTCAGGGGCGCGAACGGCCGGAGGTGCGTTAGCTCCTCCTGCGCCAGGCCGGCGTCGCGGAGGAGCGTCTCGGCCGACAGGGCATCCCGCGCCCTGCGAAGCGCCCCCACCTCCTCCTGAGAGGGCTTGCCCCTGGAGTGCTTCTCGGCCTTCTCCAGAGCAGGCTCGATCACCGCCACGTCGGCCAGGACCAGGTCGGCCGTGACATCCGCGAGCTCGGCAGCTGGTTTCGCGTCGGGGCCGAAGCACCGGATCACCAGGCACAGCGCATCCGTCTCCCGGAGCTGTCCGATGCCGTGCGCGGAGGAGGTCCCGCCGGGGACGTCGACGAACCGGACCTGGGCGTGGGCGGCCCTCTTCGACCGGTCGATCTCGGCGAGCGCCTCCACCCGCGGGTCCGGGACCGGCACGACGGCCTGGTTCGCGTGGCCGCCCTTCGCGCCCGCATGCGTGAGCGCGGTGAACAGCGTGGACTTGCCGGAGAACGGCACGCCGACCAGCCCGATGTTCTTCACGGTCCGGCGAGCCTAGCCGACCGGGGCTCGAACCCGCCCCTTGGCTCCTTGCGCTGGGCGATACCTACGCGGCCTTGGTCTCCCAGAAGATCTTCGCGATCTCGTCGATCAGGGTGAGCAGCTTCTCGCCTTGCTCCGGGTCCTGGGACTTCTTCGCCGCCCCGGCCTCCTTAGTGGCCTTCCAGAACAGCTCGTGGAGCTGGGGGTACGCCTCGAGGTGCTCGGGCTTGAAGTAGTCGGTCCACAGCACCCACAGGTGCTCCTTGACCAGGTTGGCCCGCTCCTCCTTGATCTGAAGGCACCGGGACTTGTAGTCCTCCGCCGTCTCGCCCGCCGTCTTGAACTTGTCCGGGGCCTGGTACCGGGCCTGGACGGCCTTGACAGACTCGGCCTCGATGCGGGCCTGGGCCGGGTCGTAGATTCCGCACGGCAGGTCGCAGTGGGCGTGGACGACGCGGTGGGGCTTGCGCAAAGCTTCGAGGATGGACATGCCGCCTCCTTCCGACGAGGTCTCCGACCCAACCTATCACCGCGGTCGGAGATTGAGCCAGACGGCGGCCACCGTGGCGGTGGGCGTGGCCCTCGCCTACTGCTTCCTTCGGTGGAAGCCGTTCAAGGTCGAGATCACCGGCCCCAGCATGGCCCCAACGCTTCTGCCCGGGGACTGGGCTCTCGCCGTGAAGCCCGCACGGCTCCGCCGCCGGCACGTGGTCGTCGTGGAGCATCCGGCGCGTCCGGGGTTCGAGATGGTGAAGCGCATCACCGGCATCCCCGGCGAGCTCGCCCCGGGCGGCCGGTTCCTGGCGTTCGACGAGTGGTGGGTGGAGGGCGACAGCCCTGCCGCCTCCACCGACAGCCGCCACTTCGGGCCGGTCACGACCGACCGCATCAAGGCCACGCTGCGCCTCGTGTACTGGCCTCCGTCCAGGCGGCGCCTGATCTGATCGCTCGACGAGGAGGGCTCGGGGGCCCGGCCGCTACGGGGCGGCCGGGCCCGTGGCCTGCACGATCCAGAGCCCGCTGTTCATGTCCGAGGCGAAGATCAACCCGTCGCTCGCCCTGATGGCCACTCCCCAGACGAGCGGGTCGGCGCCTTCGGGAACGAACTGGCCCACCATCACCGGGTCCCCGGGCGTGGCCGCGTTGAGGGGGGCGAGGTCGAGGGCCACGATCCCGTGCGTGTACCAGGACGCGTACGACCGGTTCCCCCTGACCTCGTTGTTGTGGACGCTCCAGGTCCCGAGGGGCGAGGTCAGCGTATGGACGTACGGGAGGTCGTCGAACTTCGCCACCTGCTGCCCGGTGCTCGCGTCGAACACCCGGAGGAACCCCCACGACGGTTGCTGGGCCACCAGCCTGGCCCGGCCGGCGTCGACCATGCCGAGGGCGGTGGCGTGGTCGGTGAAGAGCACGGGGATCCTGATGCCCGAGGGGAACGAGAACCACTGGGGGCTGGTGTTCCTGGCGATGAAGTCGTGGACCACTGCGGCCGCGCCGAGCCCCTGGGCCACCTTCTCCTGCCTCCCGGAGCGGCATGCCGGCCGGCGGGGCTTGGGGTCGAAGAACTTGAAATAGGTCTTCACCACGGCGATCCGTCCGTCGACATTGGCCGATCCGTAGTCGCCGGGCGAGCAGCCCTCGCGCGCCGGCCGGACTACCCGGCCGGACAGCCGGTGGTTTGAAGAACGCCACAGGGCCCGTGCATAGGGCGCCTCACTCCCGATGCCTACGTCGCCGCCGGACACGATGCGCGCCGGGGACCGGGGATCGAAGTCCTCGTCGTTCTGCAATAGGAAGGTCCTGCTGGTCCCCTGATAGACGGCCAGAGAATGCGCATCGCCATCCGCGTCGGCCGGATACTTGGTTCGCGACAGCAGCGTGGGGTTGGTGACGTCGGTGATGTCGAGCGTCAACACGCCCAAGTCCCAATACGAGACGTACGCCTTCGTGCCGTCGGCACTGGCCCGGGCGCTGTGGTCGTACGTCGCACCGAAGGACCCCTGCCCCCAGAAGGGGCCACGGGACAGCCCCTCCGCGCCTGCGCCCCATTGGCCGACCACCGTCGAGCTGGCCGGGTTCGTGACGTCGGCGATCCAGAAGTCGCCTCCGGGCTCAGGATCAAACCACTCGCTGAACGGGGTGGCGAGGAGCGCGTACACGTTCGCCCCCCGCTGGAACAGGTCGAGCTCGTGGACGCCCCCTTCCCCGGTCGTCACGCCCAGGAAGGAGAGGTGAACGGGTGCCGCCGGGTTCGTCACGTTCCAGAAGTCCACCCCGAACTGGGCGGTGTCCAGGGCCGGATCCCCCCCGCAGCGCTGGATCCCGGTCGCCAGCAGGTCGCCCGTGAACGAGGCGGTGGAGACGCTCCGGACCACGACGTCCTCGGCGCTCGTCCCCGCGATGCCCGCCACTCTTCCGATCATCACCGGGCTCGCCGGGTTGGAGACGTCGATGATCTTCACGCCGAGGCCGTTGCAGGGATCGGCCCACGTTCCCACGTAGGCGAAGTTGCCGTGCACCCACACGTCGCCGTTCGTGTCCGAGGCGCCCAGGTCCGTGTGACCGATCACCGTGAAGTTGTTGGTGACCGGGACCAGGGGAGCGGCGGTCGAACGGGTGGCCCGGTCCGCGCTCGTCCGGAGCCGCGCGTTGATCCTGTCGAGGGAGGCCCGGTACGCGTCGGCCGTCCGCGCGGGGACCCCCGCGCCGGCCGGGAAGGATCCCGTCGCCACCATCAGGATGAGCAGCAGGAACGACACGACGGACAGTCGAACCCGACGGTGGCGCATCGGCCCCCTCCTTAACTCCAGCACACGGGCGCGGATAAGTCCACACGCGGGCTACCGCGTACCCAAGCACCCGCCTGGTCGCCCGGTCAAGCCCTCGCTTGCCAGGGATTCCGTGGATGGCGTAGGATTTGCAGTTGCAATGATCCGGACACGGTGCCGCGGGCTCGTTGGGGCCATGATCCCCTGCCGGTGCTGCTGTCCCGAGGTGCCCGGCGCCGGCCGCTAGCGGCCGTCGCGCCTTCGGCACCGGCCCTCGCCCGCCCACCACCTTCGGAGGTTCGCGCTCATGGATGTCATCACCACCACCGTGGATGCCCGGGGCCAGTCCTGCCCGGGTCCGCTCGTGACGCTTCACCGTGCGCTGAAGGACGCGCGGCAGGGTGACCTGCTCGAGCTCCTGTGCACGGACCCGGGCGCCCGCTCGGACGTGCCGTCCTGGGCCAAGCTCTCCGGCAACGAGCTGGTCGAAGCCACCGAGGAGGACGGCCTCCTCCGCTACGTGATCCGGAAGGCCCGAGCATGAGCACCGAGACGGCCACCGACACGACCGAGCTCAAGAAGCTGATCGAGCAGGCCCTCGCGGAGCGCGAGGACGGCATCAACAAGAAAAACAAGATCACGATCATCGCCTGGGACGGCCACCTCGACCGGGTCTGGCCCACGCTGATCCTGTCCACCACCGCCGCGGCAAGCGGCATGGAGGTCTCCGTGTTCTTCACCTTCTGGGGCCTGTTCGCGCTGGTCAAGCCGGAGAAGCGGACCACCGGCAAGGAGTGGATGACGAAGGCCCTCTCGGTGCTGAACCCCGCTGCGCTCAAGCGAGCCAAGCTCTCTCGTTACAATTTCGCCGGCATGGGGCCGTGGATGCTCGGCAAGGTCGCCGAGGACTACAAGACCCCCCACCCCACCGAGCTCCTCGAGATGGCGCGGGACATGGGGGTTCGGCTGATCCCATGCCAGATGACGATGGACCTCATGGGGGTCAAGAAGGAGGACCTGATCGACGGGCTCGAGGAGCCCATCGGCGCCGCGACCGCGCTCCTCGAGATGAAGGAGTCGGCCATCCAGCTGTTCATCTAGCGGCCGCCGGCCGCCCGGTCAACGCCGGGTCGGCGGCCGCCGGGTCAGCGCCCGGTCAGCGAGAAGTGCATGTAGTCCGGGCCGCTCGACCAGGAGCCGCCCCACCCCCACCCGATCGCCGCGAACGACCGGACCACGACGTCCCCGGAGTGGATCATCCCCGGCACGTCCAGGGACCGGTCGCGGAAGGGGCGGGCGTTGCGATTCCGCACGTAGCCGTCGGCCCCGACGTAGGGGTTCTCGATGGGGTTGATGTCGATGGCCCATCCATAGGAGTGCTGCGACCACGTGCCGAGCGGTCCCCGGGGGGTGATCACCGGACGGCAGTTGAACGCGGCCGTGTAGTCGCGCTTGTCGTTGGGGTCATCGTGGTTCGGGCGGTACCGGCGGGACAGGTGCATGCGCTTGATGGGGAACCGGGCCTCGAACAGCTGCCGGAACACCCACACCACGTCGGCGGCCACGCTCTCGTTCACCACCATGGGGCCCTCATGCACGGTGCCGTCGAAGCCCCAGTAGCGGAGGGTCAGGAGCCGGAAGTCGCTGAGGTCCACCGGACACCCGGGCCGCCACGTCGTTCCGCGCATCTCCGCCTGGAGGTCGGGGGGGATCCGCGAGACGGTTCCCCGGAACCTGGCCGGGAGCGCCGGGGGGCTCGGGGATGTCCGAGCGGTCGGCGAAGAGCTGGCCGCGGCGCTCGCCCCTGGGGTCGAGGTGGAATCGCCGGCGGTTCGCGACTTGGTCGCCCCGGAAGCGCACGCCGTGAGCGAGGCAAGGAGGACCAGGGCGGAGAGCGGACCGGCCCCTCCCCGAATGCGTGTCACGGCAGGTACTGCTCCTCGATGGCCGACACGACGCCACCCTTCACCGTGAGCCAGTACTGGGAGAACTTCCCCTTGTAGTTGCCGGGCGGGTACTCGTCCAGGGCGAAGGAGTCCTGGAACCGGCCCGGGTCGGCCGAGAACCGGTCACAGCAGTTCTTCCAGTCGATCAGCAGGATCCTGATGTCGCGAGACACCACGAGCGTCCTGAGCCTCGGGTTGTCGTTCACGATGTAGTAGTCGTTCGGCACAGGGGTCTCGTCTCCGTGCTCCTCCGCGGCCTCGTTGGCCTCATCCCCGGTCAGGAAGTAAGCCAGGTCGAACACCATCGTCCCGGGGAGCGGCCTGATGTCGACCGACTCGATGTAACCGAAGTGCCGGCCGTCCCCGAGGTCGGTGCCCGGCGCCGGCGAAGGGGATCCGGTGGGCGATGGGCCGGGAGAGGGCGACCCGGTCGTCGGTAACGGTGTGGGGGCGGGCGTGGCCACATCCCCACCCTCCTCGGCGCACGCCGCCACGGACATCACCGTGGCGAGCAGGATCGAGATCAGCATCCGGTTCCGCATCCCGCCTTCCTTCCTTGCTCCGAGTCTCGCAGGTCCCGGGCCTTCCCACGCGAGAATCAAACCGAAGGGTTCCTTCGGGAGGACGAGTGGCCCAGTAGCTCGTGACACCAATCCCCATTCGACTCGGACTCTCGTGGCATGTGAGGATGTTCGAGTGGCCGGCATTCGCAGGATCAGCCCGGAGGAGCGCAGTACCGGACAGCCAACACCGGGGATGACCCGCGAGGAGGCGATCGCAACGCCGGAGATGTGGTCCGGCTTCGCAAGGACCGCTCCTGGCATGGTATCCGGCTGGCACCACCACGGCGACTTGGAAACCTCGATCTACGTCTCATCCGGCGCGGTTCGCATGGAGTTCGGCCGCGGCGGGAGGGAGATCGTTGAGGCGGGGCCGGGCGACTTCCTCTACGTGCCGAGGGGCGCCATCCACCGCGAAAGCAACCCGAGCGCCGTGGAAGCCGAGATCATCGTGACCCGGTCGGGCACCGGCGAGCCCGTCGTGAACGTCGACGGGCCGGAGCCGGGATAGGAGCGGAGGCGCCTACGAGAGCTCGCGGTCCAACCGCCAGGTCTCGGCACCGTCCGGCCTGGACACCTCGATGACCGTCCCGTCCTCTAGGGCCAGGCGGTAGCAGGTCAAGCGGCGGCCGTTTCGCTCCTCGAGCCACGAGCGCTCGACCTCGACCCGCTCCTCGACCCCTCCCCAGATCACGGCCCGAGGCCACTCCTCCGCTCTCCCGCCCTCGTAGAACCGGATCATCAGCTCGGGCGAGCGGGCGATCCAGAGGGGGAGCACCGGTGTCCACAGCAGGAAGACCACCCCGATGATCGCCACCGACCACGCGGGGCTGAGGTAATGGAGCATGGGGATGGCCAGGAACGCCGCCCCGATCCGCGACAGGTTGTAGGCCACGTCGTACACGGCGAACACGCGCCCCCGGTAGCCGTCGGGGATGGCCTCCTGGACCATGGTGTCCACGGGGACCTTCTTCCACGCGAAGGTGAGGCCGACCGCGAAGCTCCCGACGAGCACCGTGAGGCCGGTGATGTGGGTGGACAGGGCCAGGAGCGCCACCGCGCCGATGAAGAACGCGCCGGATACGATCCGCTCCTTGGCGAACCGCTCTTCCAGCTTCCCCACCGTGAGGATGCCGAGCAGCACGCCGACGCCGCCTGCGCCGATCAGGTTCGAGAAGGACCCCACGCCCTCCTTGAACTGCTCCTCGAACACGAACAGCGAGAGGACCAGCACGATGCCCTGGCCCATCTGGTCCAGCGTGATCGAGGTGATCGGACCGACGGCCCGCGGCGTTCGGGCCAGGCGGTGGATACCGTCGGCGAACTCCCGGGTCACCCGGTGGAGCTCGTCGCGAACCGGCGTCTGGGGCAGGTGATGCGGCACGAGGCTCGCGGTGATCCTGGAAGCGATGAGCGAGGCCAGGATCCACATCGAGCCGGCTGCCGCGATCACCGGCACGTTGCCGAACACATCGGACACCCATCCACCCGCGAACACGCCGACCAGGAGCGCCACGGTCCCGCCGACCGTGGCCATCGAGTTCGCCATGAGCAGGTCCTGGATGGGGACCAGCCGCGGCACCACGGCCTGCGCCGTGGCCAGGTAGAAGCGGTTCACCGAGAACACCATCAGGACGCCGGCGTAGAAGGGGGTCGCAGCGCTCGTCGGATCGAGCAATGCGAGCCCCACCACCGCAGCCCGTAGCCACGGGGCGACCACCAGGATCTGCCGCCTGGACCACCGGTCGATGAACACGCCGGTGAACGGACCGATGATCGAGAACGGAAGCAAGACCACCAGGGTGGCGATGGCGAATCCCACCGCGGTGCTTTGCTCCTCCGGGTTGAACACGACAGAGGCGACCAGGGCCGCCTGGAACAGCCCGTCCGCGGACTGACTGACCAACCGGATGGCGAACAGCTTGCGGAAGTCGTGGCTCCGGAGCGCCTCGCGCGACCGTGCCAGGGTCCCCTTCATCGGCGGATCTTCAGCCTCGAGCGATCGTCATCTCGGTGACGTGGGCTCCGCCGGGGTCGAGGACCACCCCCAGGATCTGAGCGGCCACGTCACGCGGATCCATGTAGGTGTCGAGGTCGGGCGGCTCCCCCACGTCCGGGCCCCAGAACGGGGTCCGCATCCCGCCGGGGTAGACCGTGAGCGTCCGGATGGAGCTCCCCTTGAGCGCGGCTCGCAAGGCCTCCATGAACCCCCGGCCTCCCCATTTCGCGGCGCAGTAGGCGGCCTCGTTGGGCCGGCCCACCAGGGCGGCGGATGACAGTACGGTGACGATGGTCCCGCCTCCGGCGGCGCGAAAGACGGGCAGCGCCGCGGCCGTGGCCATCATCAGCCCCCTCAGGTTCCCCGACAGGACCTCGTCGATCGCGTCCTCGGTGAGCTCCTCCACAGGCCCGAAGCGTCCCGCACCCGCCACGTTGAACAGGAGCCTCACATCACGGTCGCGGGAGATCCGCGAGAAGGCGTCTCGGACGTCGGCTTGCCTGGACACGTCGCAGGGGAAGCCCTCGGCGTCCCCTCCGCCCGCCCGCAAGCGCCGGAGCGCGTCGTTCAACCGGTCCGGATCACGACCGAGGATGGCGACCGCGATCCCGGTTCGGCCCAGGCCCTCGGCCAGCGCCAGGCCGAGACCCGAGCCGCCCCCGGTCACGATCGCCCAGGATGCAGCCATGGCGACCCCCAGAGATGCTGCGGTTCAGGGGAAGACGATAGCCCACCCATCGGCCGGCCCCACCAGCCCAGCGACCGGCCCCACCGGCCCCGCGGCCGGCCCACCGGCCGACCCCTCGGCCTGCCCCACATCCCACGCCAGCCCGACGGCGGCCCCACGGCCTCGGCTTGACAACTTCTGGAAGGCCATGCTTGAGTGCATGACAACGTTGTCTGCCAGGGTTGTTTGCCCGTCAGGGGACGACAGGACCGACGCGCTCGGTGGCGACGAGCATCTAGGGGCAGCCCACATCGGGGAGCGACGAGGACGAGGGGATGAGGGCGCGGCCCACCATGGTGGACGTGGCGGGGGTGGCCGGGGTCAGCCTGAAGACCGTCTCGCGGGTGGTGAACGAGGAACGGGGCGTCCGGGCCGAGACCGCGGCGAGGGTCCGAGAGGCGGTGGCGGTGCTCGGGTACCGGGCCAACGACACCGCCCGGAATCTTCGCCGGAGGCAGCGGCCGGCCACCGTGGGCCTCGTCATCGAGGACGTTCGCAACCCCTTCTACTCCAGCATCGCCCGGGGGGTGGAGGAGATCGCGCGCGCGCACGGCCACATGGTCGTCATCGCGAGCTCCGACGAGAACCCCGCGGCGGAGCAAAAGGCGGTGGGCACGCTCCTCGAGCGGCAGGTCACCGGACTCCTGATCGTTCCGGCCGGCCAGGACCACAGCTACCTGCTCGAGGAGATCCGACACGGCACGCCGGTCGTGTTCATGGATCGGCCGGCCCGGCGAGTCAAGGCGGACGAGGTCCTCATCGACAACGTGGGCGGCGCTCGTCATGCGATCGAGCACCTCCTGGCCCACGGGCACCGGCGGATCGGCGTGGTGGGCGATCCGCCGACCGTGTATACCGTCGCCCAGAGGGTGAGGGGGTTCCGGGAGGCCATGGCTGCGGCGGGCGTGACGGTCGACGAGTCCCTGGTGCGCCTCGGTTGGCGGGACGTCACCGAGGCGAAGGCGGCCACCCGGGAGCTACTCTCGATGGCCGATCCGCCCACGGCGGTCTTCACCACGAACAACCGGGCCAGCATCGGCGTGCTGCGGGCGCTCCGGGGCCGGGAATCCACCTTCGCGCTGGTGGGGTTCGACGACTTCGAGCTGGCGGACATGCTTCCGGTACCGGTCACGGTGGTGAAGCACGACCCGGCCGAGATGGGCCGGGCCGGGGCCGAGCTGCTCTTCGGCCGGCTGGCCGGCGACGAGCGCCCCCCGCAGCGGATCGTGCTCCCCACACGCCTCGTGCCCCGGGGTTCCGGCGAGATCGCCAGGCGGTCCGGGCCGTGACGACCTCGGACCGCGCCGCGATGAACGGCCACCTCCTCGAGGCCAGGGGTATCGTCAAGAGCTACGGGCACGTCCGCGCCCTCCAGGGCACCAACTTCGACGTGTTCCCGGGGGAAGTGGCGGCGCTCGTCGGAGACAACGGGGCCGGCAAGAGCACCTTGATCAAGATCCTGTCGGGGACGGTCCAGCCCGACGGCGGGGAGATCTGGTTCGACGGGAAGACCCGGTCGATCGAGACCCCCATCGCGGCCCGGCACCTCGGTCTGGAGACCGTATACCAGGACCTCGCTCTGGCCGCCGACCTCGACCCGGCGGCGAACCTGTTCCTCGGCCGAGAGATCCGGCAGCCCGGGTTTCGAGGGAAGCTCGGGTTCATCGACAAGAAGGCCATGCGCGAGAAGGCCAAGGATGCGTTCGCAACCCTGGGGATCGGCCTCCAGGACATCGACGTGGAGGTCGCGATGCTCTCTGGAGGGCAGCGCCAGGCCGTCGCGGTCAGTCGGGCTGTGACGTGGGCCAGCCGGGTGATCTTCATGGACGAGCCGACCGCCGCCCTCGGGGTGGTGCAGGCGCACAGGGTCCTCGAGCTCATCCGGCGCCTCCGGGGCTCGGGCATGTCCGTCGTGTTGATCAGCCACAACCTTCCCCAGGTGTTCGAGGTGGCCGACCGGATCCAGGTCCTGCGGCTGGGAAGACGGGTGGCCACCGTCCGGCCGGACCAGGTCAGCATGGAGCAGGTCGTGGGCGCCATGACCGGTGCCGGCCTGGAGGCGGCGTCCTGATGGCGCGGGAGAAGGTGCCGGTCGAGGCGGCGGAGCTCGTCCCTCCCCCCGAGGAGGCGGAGCCGCCCCGGACCGCCCTGGCCACCCTGACGGCCGCCACGTCCACCTGGATCTTCCTGGTGCTGGTGGTGATCATCGCCGTCTTCTCCATCCTTGACTTCGACTCGTTCGCCTCGGTCTTCAACCTGCGCAACATCATGATCGACGCGTCGAGCCTGCTGATCATCGCTGTGGGCATGACGTTCGTGATCATCACGTCGGGGATCGACCTCTCGGTCGGGTCGGTGCTGGTGTTCTCTCAGGTCGTGGCGTCCCTGCTCATGCGGGAGATGGGGGCCGAAGGGATGGACGTCATCCTGGCCGGGCTGGGGAGCTCGCTGCTGGCCGGCGTGGCGTGGGGGCTATTGAACGGGTTGCTCATCGCCAAAACCCGGATCCCGGCGCTCATCGTGACCCTCGGCACGCTGGGCATGGCCCAGGGGGCCGCGTTGCTGCTCAGCGGGGGCATCAACGTCAGACGGGCGGTGCCGACGGAACTGGTGACCACGGTGGGCATCGGCCGGCTGTTCGGCCACATCCCCTACCTGGTGCTGATCGCCGCGGCGGTCACGATCGTCGGCGCGATCCTCCTGCATTTGACCCAGTTCGGTCGGTACACGTACGCGATCGGGTCGAACGCGGAGGCGTCCCGAAGGGCCGGCATCAACGTGCCCCGGCACCTGATCAAGGTGTACGCGCTGTCCGGCCTGCTCGCCGGGCTGGCCGGGTACGTGCTCCTGGCCCGGTTCACAACGACCACGATCGAGGGGCATGGGACCGATAACCTCCAGACGATCGCGGCGGTGGTCATCGGCGGGACCAGCCTGTTCGGTGGAAGGGGGGCGGTGTTCGGCACGGTGGTGGGCGTCTTCATCCCGGCCATCCTGCGGAACGGGTTCATCATCCTCGGGATCCGGCCGTTCTGGCAGCAGGTCGCGGTGGGCGCCGTGCTGATCCTGGCGGTGTACTTCGACCAGGTGAAGCGTCGTGCCAGGGAGAGACAGTAGGAGCGAGGAACCGGAAAGGAGGGGGGAATCATCATGAGGGGAAGACGAGCCTTGCTGGCTCTGGTGGCCTCGGTCGCCCTGGTGGCAGCGGCGTGCGGCGGCGATGACGAGGCAGCGGACGGCGGGGAAGAGCCGCTGGACATCGTCCTCATCCAGGGAGTCGCGGGGGACGAGTTCTATATCACGATGGACTGTGGAGCTCAGGCCGCCGCGGATGAGCTCGGAGTGAACTACTCCGTCCAGGGGCCCAGCGCGTTCGACCCCACGGAGCAGATCCCGATCGTCGAAGCGGTGGTGGCGCAGCAGCCGGATGCCATCCTCATCGCGCCGACGGAGCGGACTGCCCTGGCCGGGCCGCTCCAGGCGGCGCAGGACGCCGGGATCACCGTCGTGCTGGTCGACACGATCGTGGACGATCCGAACATCGGCGTCTCCCGGATCGCCACGGACAACGTCGAGGGCGGCAGAGCGGCCGGGGAGGCGCTGGTCGAACTGATCGGCGGCGAGGGAACGGTGTTCGTGAACACCACCCAGCCGGGAGTCTCGACCGTGGAGGAGCGCGTGCAGGGGTTCGAGGAAGTGATCGAAGCCGAGCCCGGCATCGAGTACCTGGGTGCCGAGTTCAACAACGACGACCCCACCCGGGCGGCCGAGATCACCTCGGCGGTGCTGGCGGCCAACCCCGACCTTGCGGGCATCTTCGCCACCAACCTGTTCTCGGCCGAGGGCGCGGCCACCGCGCTCAGGGAGGCCAACGCGGAGGAGCAGGTTCAGCTGGTCGGCTTCGACGCGAGCCCCGGTCAGGTGGCGCAGCTCGAGGAGGGGCTGGTCCAGGCCCTGGTGGCCCAGAACCCACGGGAGATCGGTGCCCAGGGCGTCCGGACCGCGGTGGCGTCACTTCGCGGTGAGGACTTCGAGGCCCAGATCACCACCCCGCTCACCGTGGTCACCCAGGACAACTTGGACGACCCGGCGGTGCGCGACACCCTGTACCTGGGCGAGTGCTAGTTACTGAAATCCACCTGTAGTTCGGTCGGGGCACGCGCGAGAGCGTGTTTGAT
>JBOGVG010000102.1:0-4908 GCA_050692435.1 Actinomycetota bacterium | reverse complement strand
AGCGTCGCCCTGCACCTGGTGAAGGCGGGCCTCACCGACGTCCTGGTGCTCGAGAAGGGCGAGCTCACGAGCGGGTCGACGAGCCACGCCGTGGGGTTGGTGACGATGTTCAATCCCTCACCCTCGATGATGCGGTTCCGCCGCTACTCGATCGAGCTGTACAAGGAGCTCGGGGCGTTCGAGGCGGTCGGGAGCTTGCGACTGGCCTCCAGCCCGGAGCAATTCGCCGAACTCCAGCGCGGCGTCTCTCGCGCCAAGGGGATCGGCCTCGATGTCGAGCTGCTCTCCGCGAAGGAGGCCGGTGCCCTGATGCCGGCGGCCAGCCCCGAGTCGCTCTATGGTGCGGTCTACGTGCCGGGAGACGGTTTCCTGGACCCCCACACCGCCACCCACGCCGTGGCCAGGGCGGCGAGGGCGCAGGGAGCAACGATCCGCACGGGAGTTCGGGTCACCGGGATCGAGCTCTCCCCGAACCACGCCGTCTCCCGAGTCCTCACCGACGTCGGGCCGATCGAGGCGGAGATCGTGGTGAACGCGGCCGGGATCTGGGCCCCGCGCGTGGCGGAGATGGTCGGCGCCTTCGTGCCGTCGACTCCAATCGACCACCAGCACGTCGCGTTGAAGGCCGTGCCCGGCTCCGAGCTCCCTCGCGACATGCCATGCTTCCGCGACCCGGACAACCTCGTGTACGGCAAGTCTGAGCACGGAGGAGTGGTGTTCGGGGGGTACGAGCCCGACCCGGCAGCCCGATGGGTCGACGGCGTTCCCTGGGATCACTCGGCCCGGTCCTTACCTCCTGACTACGAACGGTTCGAGCAGCTCATGCGGGGTGCCATTCGCCGGTTCCCGTTCTTGGACGGAGCCGAGGTGGTGAAGCTGGTATGCCACCCCGATGCGATGACACCGGACGCGAACCCACTGCTCGGTCCCATGCCGGGGATCCGTGGCTTCTGGACGGCCGCCGGGTTGTCCCTGAACGGTTTCGGGGGTGCCGGAGGGATCGGGAAGGCGATCGCTGAGTGGATGATCGATGGCGAGACCGAGGTCGACATGACCCCCTATCGGGCCTGGCGGTTCGGCCGGAACCACCGGGACCGGGCGTACGCGGCCGAGTGCGCACGCGAGGCCTACAAGTACTACTACTTCCTCCGCTACCCCTTCGATCAGGACGAGTGGGGCCGGCCTCGCCGTCTGTCGGCCCTCCACACACGGCTTCAGGATCTTGGGTGCGTCTTTGGGGTGAAGAACGGATGGGAGCGGAGCGATTACTTCGAACCGGGGAAGACGTGGAGGATGGCCGGGGCCGACCAGCGAGGGTTCGGATGGTCGAAGCCGCCGTGGTTCGAGCGAGTGGGTGCGGAGCATGCGGCGTTTCGGGAACGCGTGGGGATCATCGACATGTCCTCCTTCGGCAAGATCGAGGTATCGGGGACCGGTGCGGTCTCACTCATGGAGCGAGTGGCGGACAATCGCATCGACAAGCCGGTGGGAAGCATCGTCTACACGCAATTCCTGAATCGGCGGGGTGGGATCGTGGCCGACGTGACGGTGACGCGCCTAGAACCGAGCCGGTTCCGGGTGGTCACCGGGGCAGGCTACGTCGACGGCGATCTCGGATGGCTCCGATCCAACGTCCTGAAGGAAGATGGACCGGTCGACCTCCGAGATGCAACCGAGGAGCTGTCCGTGATCGGGTTGTGGGGTCCTCGAGCCCGCGACGTGCTCAACGCAGTCTCGGCCGACGACGTCTCGAACGAGTCCTTCCCCTTCCTGACGGCACGCACCATCGGGATCGCCGGGGCCCCGGTCTTCGCCCAACGGATCACGTACGTGGGCGAGCTGGGATGGGAGCTCTACGTCGACCCGACGTGGGCTGTTCAGGTGTGGGATCGACTCATGACTGCAGGGCGGCCCCACGGCATCGCTCCGGGCGGGTATCGGGCTCTGGACTCGCTGCGAATCGAGAAGGGCTACCGCTACTTCGGGACCGATATCACGCCGAGCGACACTCCCTACGACGCAGCACTGGGGTTCTGCGTTGACCTGGAGAAGGCGGACTTCATCGGGCGGCACGCGCTGGTCCTGGCCCGCGACGATGGCTCTCGGCCACGGATCCGCACCGTGGTCGTGGGCGACGAGGAGTACGTCACGATCTACGGAGGAGAGGCCGTCCACGCCGCTGGACGGGTGGTGGCCCGGCTCCGGAGTTGTGCGTATGGGTACACGGTCCGCCGCAACGTGGCGTTCGCCTACCTTCCGCCGGAGATGGGCCCCGGCACCCGCGTGCATGTCGAGGTCTTCGGGCGGCTCGTCCCCGCCGAAGTCTCGAACGACGTCCTGTACGACCCTGAGCGCACCCGAGTGGCGGCGTGAACGACGAGACATCTGTCGAGGGGATCGTCGAACGGATCGGACTGTGGAAGGGCAAGGAAGTCACCGTATCCCCTCTCTCCGGAGGCTTGACCAACTCGAATTATCTGGTCGAGACAGACGGTGCGCGGTACGTGGTGCGTGTCCCGGGACGCTCCACGGAGTTACTGGCGGTCGATCGGGAGAACGAACGGCACAATGCCGAGGCCGCAGCCACAACCGGAGTGGCGCCCAGAGTCCTCGGGTATCTCCCGGGGCTCAACGTGATGGTGGTGGAGTTCATCGAGGGCGAGACGATGTCGGGGGAACGTCTCCGCTCGCCAGCGATGGCCCGACGGATGGGCGATTCTCTCAAGCGCCTCCATGCTGGCCCACGGTTCCTCCACGACTTCGACATGTTCCGGCTGGTCGAGTTCTATCTGGGAGTGTGCGACGAGCACTCCGTGACGATCCCCGACGGCTTCGGTGACCGGATGCGACAGGTCGCGGATGTCGAGCGGGCGTTCGGCGAACGCCCGGCGCAAACGAGACCCTGTCACAACGACCTTCTCGCCGAGAACTACATCGACGATGGAACGCAGCTGTGGATTCTGGATTTCGAGTACAGCGGGAACAACGACCCATGTTTCGAGCTCGGTGACACCGCGCAAGAATGCGGCTTCGACCAGGAGCTCCGTGCCGAGCTGTGCGACGCCTATTTCGGCGAGGTGCGGGCCGACCTGCTTGGAAGGATGAACCTCCAGGCCGTGATGGCGGATGTGGGGTGGACCCTGTGGGCTGCCATCCAGGCGAGGATCTCACCCATCGACTACGACTTCTGGAGCTGGGCGGTTGAGAGATGGGACCGCGCAGCCACCGCGTTTGACTCCGAGGACTTTCCTCGATGGATTCGGGACACGGCCAGGGGTTGACGGTGACTGTTGCCGGCAGCACCCTACAGGGGTGAAGGTTCTCGCCAATCCCGAAGTCGTCGAGTTCGTCAGGGACCGCGGCGGATACCTGTTCGTCTGGATCGACCGGTTGGCGTCCTCTCGGAACGTCACATACGTCGAGGCCTCCACGCAGTCCCCAGGGGCGGACTACGAGTTCCGTCACCTGTCGGGCGGAGGGTTCGAGCTTCTGATCGATACCGGAGGAGCCGACCTGCCGGATGAGCTCCACCTCGACGTCAAGGGGTGGCCCACGAAGCGGGTCCGGGCCTACTGGAACGGCCAGAACTATCTGCACGACCACCCGGCGCCACCGGGCTCGGCACACGCCTGATAGCTGTCCGGCAGGGGGTCCACTTCATCAGGACCGGATGCGCTCGCCAGTGGGGTCGTAGAGCGGTTCGGGCGCGACCTCGGCGTCCACCCGCGCTCCGAACACCTCGACCGAAAGCGATGTGCCGGCGGTTGCCAAATCGGTAGGCAGGTAGGCGAAGGCGATGCTCTTGCCAACGGCGTAGCCGACGCCGCCGGACGTCACGCGGCCGACCACCTTCCCGTCGGCGAACACGGGCTCGTTGCCCAGGGCCACGGACCGGGGATCGACCAGGACCAGGCATGACAGTCGATTGCTGGGGCCCTGCACCTCGATCAGCCGCAACGCATCCCGGCCGGTGAACTCGCCCTTGTCCAGCTTCACGGCGAACCTCAAACCCGCCTCCAGGGGGGTCTCCTCAGGTGTGATGTCGGCGCCCCACGCGCGGTAGCCCTTCTCAAGCCGGAGGGAGTCGATGGCGCGGTACCCTGCCGCGACCAGTCCGAACGGTCGCCCCGCCTCGAGCACCACGTCCCACAGCCTGAGGGCGAACTCGGTCGGCGGGTACAGCTCCCACCCCAACTCCCCGACGTAGGTCACCCGAAGGGCAAGGCACGGGACATCTCCGACGACGATCTCCCTCTGGGTCATGTAGGGGAACCCGTTGTTGGACAGATCGGCCGGCGCTACGGAGGAGAGGATGTCCCGCGCCCTCGGTCCCCACAGGGCCAGGCACGCGAGGCTCGACGTCACGTCCCGGACCTGCACGTCGTCCTCCGGCCCCGCCTGCCCCCGGATCCACGCGAGGTCGTGGAGACCGAAGGCCGTTCCGGTGATCAGGAGGTAGCGTTCGGGGCCGAGCCGCGTCGCCGTGAGGTCACACTCGATCCCACCGCGGTCGTTCAACAGCTGTGTGTACACCACCCGGCCCGGCGAGACGTCCACGTCGTTCGCGCAGATCCGCTGAAGGAACAAGCAGGCGTCCGGGCCGGTGACCTCGATCTTGGCGAAGCTCGTCTCGTCGAACAGGCCGGCCCGGTCCCTGGTGGCCAGATGCTCGGCGGGGATGGCGGTCGACCAGTGCCGGCCGGCCCATCCCCGAGGGCGGAGCTCCTCGAACCGCTCGTCCTCGTTGGTCCGAAACCAATTCGGACGCTCCCACCCGGCCTTCTCGCCGAACTCGGCGCCGAGGCCGGCCAGGCGGTCGTAGGTCGGCGCCTTCTTCAGCGGGCGTCCCGCCCGTCGCTCTTCACCCGGGTAATGGATGTCGTAGTAGGTGGCGTAGACCTCGGTCGC
>JBOGVG010000101.1:0-14047 GCA_050692435.1 Actinomycetota bacterium | reverse complement strand
TCGTGGCCTGCGACTTCCTCACCGTGGACACGGTGTTCCTGCGCCGACTCTGTGTCTTGGCGCTCATCGAGGTCCGGAGCCGGATCGTGCATCTGGCCGGGATCACCGCCGACCCGACCGGGGAGTGGGTGACCCAGCAGGCACGGAACTTGGTCTGTGCACTCCGCGAGAGTGCGCCGCAGTTCCGGTTCCTGATCCACGATCGGGCCACCCTCCGCCGGCCGCCCCGAGAACCGGTGCTAGGCCGAAGGTCACGGTCTGGCGCAAACCCTGTCCGATGGCCCGCAGGGATGGCGTCACCAGCGTATCCACGATCACCACCATTCCCACGTACAGCGAAGCGAAGCCGATCCCGTTCAGGGGCGACGACCAGCACGATGGCGACCGGAGACGAGGCGGAGACAGGAGGGCGAACGCAACGGCGTAGTCGAGAGCGCCGAGCGCGAACATCCCCCGTAATCCGATCGCCTCGATGATCCGACCGCTCAGCAACATGATCGGGATCTCGGTCACGGCTGCCAGCGCCACCGCCAGCCCCACCAGGACGGGAGTCCCCCCAGGCCACCAATCCGTAGCGGGACGAAGGTGAAGGTGGCGCTGACGCCGGTCGTGACCAGGAGCGCCGCGGCCAGGATCACTAGAAGCCGGGGGCCCGCCCGAACCAAGGCCGGAACCGCTCTGAGCCCTTTGGCCGTCGGTTCTCCAGGCACCGTCGCGGACGTCGGTGCGACCACCATCGACGAGGCCACGAGCATCACGATGGCGACCGCGAACGCTATCGGCAGGGCACCCACTCCGGCCCACCTGAAGAGGGCGCCAAAGGCAGGCGCGGCCACGGCGAACCCCCCGCTCATCCACAGGCGGATCCGCCCGTAGGCGCGCCGCTGCCCGGGCCCCAAGTGCTGAAGGGCGAGGGCATCCCCCAGCGGTACGAGCGGCGTCCAGCACACGGCTAGGCCGATGGTCGCGACGAGGATCGTGGCGGGGGTGGTGCCGGCCACATTCAGTGCGAGGGCCGCGCCTGCGGCCAACACCCCCGTCAACCTGAGCGTGGCCAGCCGGCCCAAGAAGGTATCGGCCGCGAATCCCCACAAGGTACTGGCGAGCAGCCCCGAGAGCGACATCGTGGCCGTCACCACCCCGATCCGATCGGGGCGGAGACCATGATCGTGGAGGAGCAGCGAGAAGAAGGGGAGGAAGGCAGCCACTTGGACGCCCATGAGGGCGAACAGCCCGCGGATCGCCCCCTCTGACGAGGACCCACGTCCTGGTGGACTGGTTCGGGAGCCGATCGCATTCACGCCGAGGAGAACCGCGGGAGGTACTGGTGGTTCGCCTCGAGCAGTGCGGCGAGGAGGCGGGCGGCCACCCGATAGTGGCCGACCAACGGGTTCGTCATCAGGGCCTTGAGCGCAGTGCGCCGGTCGCCCGAGAGGGTCGCCGCGACGGTAAGGCGCTCGTACGCCTTGACGTGCTGGACGAGCCCGAGCATCTCCGGGACGAGGGGCGCGAGAGGAAGCGGCGTCGCGCCTGCCCTGTCGATCCGTGCGGGGATCTCCACCACCGCGTCATCAGGCAGGCCGGGAAGTGCCCCGTCGTTCCGGAGGTTCACCACCTGTATGTCCCCGGTGCCCTCGTGCAGGGACGCCAGCAACTGGGCGGCAGCCTCACTGTAGTAGGCGCCGCCCCGCTGCTCCAACAGTTGAGGCTTCTCGTCAAGGTTCGGGTCCCGGTAGAGGGTCAGGAGACGGTCCTCGATCTCCATCACCTCCTCGGCTCGGGGACGATGGGTCCGCTCGTAGTGCAGGACCTCATCGGTGAGGTAGTAAAACTCCAGGTAGTAGCTGGGGATGGCCCCCAGCGCCGCGACCAGCTCACGCGGGAAGTCTGTTTCCGGCGAGTACTCGTCCATGTGCTCGAGGATGTCCGGCATCCGATCCACTCCGTCCACAAAGACGGCGCGCACCCAGGACAGGTGGTTCAGGCCGACGTGCTCGAGCCGCACCCGTTCGGCCCCCACACCGAAGCGCTTTGCGAAATCCCGCTGGAAGCCAATCGCCACGTTGCAGAGGCCGACGGCCCGGTGGCCCTCATCCAGGAGCGCCTGCGTGACGATCCCGGTGGGGTTGGTGAAATCGACCAGCCAGGCGCCGGGGGCGGCCCGCCGGGCCGCCTCCTCCGCAAGCTCGACGACCAGCGGGACGGTCCGAAGGGCCTTGGCGAACCCCCCTGGGCCGGTGGTCTCTTGGCCGATGCAGTCGAACTCTAGGGGAAGCGTCTCATCCACGAGGCGGGCGGCCTGTCCTCCGACCCTGAGCTGGACGACGACGAAATCAGCCCCCTCAAGGGCTCCGTCCCTGTCCCCGGTGAGCACCAGGCGGCCCGGCCAGCCCGCCTTCGCCAGCATCCGTCCGGCGAAACCACCTACCACCCCGAGGCGCTCGGGATCGATGTCGAGCAGAACCAGCTCGTCGATCGGCAGGCGGTCGCGCCTGTTGATGAAACCTTCGACCAGTTCCGGGGTATAGGTACTCCCTCCGCCTACCACGGCGACCTTCACGCCCATGCCTTCGGCATTGTACGCTCCAAGTTGTGGAATCGTTAGGAAGCTTTCCTGACCCATTCCTGAGCGAGGTGACCCGGCAGCCCGGGGCCATCCGTCGGGCCGCAACAGCGGTCGTTGAGCAGCGACCCGTGCTCGAGGCGCTGGCCGAGGGCCGACGGATCCCCGGGCCGGTCGTGTTCACCGGGATGGGGAGCTCTTACCATGCGTGTTATCCCGCGGTCAGCGAGCTAGCCTCCCGCGGCATCTGTTCGCTACATGCCGACGCGGCGGAGCTGCTCCATTTCCGCCTTCCCTCGCTCGCCACGGGGACGGTCCTGGTGGTGGTCAGCCAAAGCGGAAGAAGCGCCGAGACGGTTCGGCTCGCGGACGAGCTCCGGCGTCGGTCGCCCGAACCGCTTCTCGTCTCCATAACCAATGGGCTCGACAATCCGCTTGCGGACCGCGCCGTCCTCAGCCTCGACACGCGCGCAGGAGCGGAGACCGGTCCTTCCACCATGACGTTCGGTGCTTCCCTGGTCGTGTTGGCTGCTGTGACCCGCGCCCTGGCGGGCGACCGCATCGACGAGCTTCTTGCGGCGGTGAGATCGGCGGGCGAGTCGGCCGCGACGGCTGCCCACCATCTGCTCGATGAACCGGTGGCTCGAGCCTCCGAGCTGGGCGCCTGGCTGGGAGGGCGCGGCAACATGGTGATCCTCGGCCGAGGGCCGGCCCGGGCTGCGGCTGAGACGGGCGCTCTCATGCTCAAGGAGGTCGCTGCCTACCCAGCGGAGTCGCTCGAGTCCGCCCAGTTCCGACACGGACCCCTGGAGCTGGCCGGCCCGTCTTTGGCGACGGTGGTGCTGGCCACCGAGGCCGAGACGGTGGACCTGGACGTCGGGCTGGCCACCGAGCTCGCGGCCGCGGGCGGCTCTGTTTTGCTCGTCTCTGCCGGAGGAGATGCACCTCGTGGAGTCCGGGCGATCGCGATCGGGCAGCTGGACCGGTCCGTGGCGTCGGCGGTCTCGATCGTTCCGATCCAACTGCTCGCGTGGCAGGTCGCCCGGGACCGGGGCAGGCGTCCCGGGACGATGACCCGGGCGGCCAAGGTGACGACCCGTGAGTGATCAGCGGTCCGGCACGTTCGGGCGATCCCGGGAAGGAAGCAGGACCCGCCCCCCGATCCTGGCGCTGGACGGCGGCGGCTCGAAGATCGACGCGGCCCTGATAAAGGCGGACGGAACGGTGCTGGGCGCAGCTAGATGGTCCGGGTCCGTGTACGACGGTCTGCAGGACGGGGGTTCCCTGAACGGTATCGCCCGGGCGGTGAAGGAAGCATGTCGGGATGCCGGAAGAGACCCAGACGACCTGCCGGCGGCCGAGCTGGGCGTGTACTGCGTGGCCGGAGCCGACTTCCCAGAGGACGACGCCCACATCGCCGGCCTCATCGCCTCCCGGGGCCTGACCGAGACCGATGTGGTGCGGAATGACACATTCGCCGTGCTTCGGGCCGGAACCGATCGGGGCTGGGGGATCGCAGTGGTGTGCGGCTCCGGGATCAACTGCGTGGGCGTCGCCCCTAATGGCGAGACGGTTCGATTCCCGGCGCTCGGTCTAATCTCAGGCGACCTGAGCGACAGCTACCTGATGGGGGCAGGAGCCTTGGGCGCCGCAGTTCGGGCCGGTGACGGCCGCGGCCCCCGCACGGCGCTCGAACGTCTCGTTCCGGAGTATTTCAGCCTGCAGACCCCGATGCAGGTCGTCGAGGCGATCCACTTCGGCCGCCTCCGCGAGGATCGCCTGGTCGAGCTGACCCCCGTCGTCTTCGCCGCGGTTCGGGAAGGCGATGAGCAGGCTCGGAACCTCCTCTCTCGCCAGGTCGACGAGGCGGTGGCCATGGCTGGAGCCGCGATCCGTCGTCTTCATCTCAGAAGTCAGGATGTCGACGTGGTCCTCGGTGGGGGGATGTTCAGGAACGATGGTCCCTTCGTGCAAAGCATCGGCGACGGGATCCTCGCGGTGGCCCCGCGGGCCCGGATCGCGGTGCTCGACGCCCTGCCAGTGCTCGGGGCCGGGTTGATCGGACTCGATCACGTCGACGCCGCCGAGGCGGCGAAGGCGCGGCTTCGCTCCGCCTTGACCCACGCCAGACTGGCCGGGGAGACTTGAGGAGCCATGGCCCGGATCGTCTTCGACCACGTCACGAAGGTCTTCGACGATGACGTCGTGGCGGTGAACGACCTGTCGCTCGAGATCGAGGATGGGGAGTTCATGGTCCTGGTGGGACCCTCCGGATGCGGGAAGACCACCGTCCTTCGCCTGCTCGCCGGTCTCGAGGAGGTGAGCGCCGGAGAGATACGCATCGGCGACCGCGACGTCACGGACCTGCCACCGAAGGATCGGGACGTGGCCATGGTTTTCCAGAATTACGCGCTCTATCCACAGATGACCGTCGAGCAGAACATCGGTTTCGGCCTCCGGGTTCGCAACGTAGGGAGGGAGGAAGTCGCGATAAGGGTGCGGGAGATGGCCGGGGTGCTCGGCCTCGAGCGGTATCTCCACCGGAAGCCCGCCGCTCTGTCGGGCGGTCAACGGCAGAGGGTGGCCGTGGGGCGGGCGGTGGTGCGGGATCCTCAAGCCTTCTTGATGGACGAACCATTGTCGAACCTCGACGCGAAGCTCCGGGTCCAGATGCGCGCCGAGCTGTCTGCCCTCCACGAACGGCTGCAAACCACCACCATCTTCGTCACGCACGATCAAGTCGAGGCCATGACCTTGGGTCAGCGCGTCGCGGTCATGAGGGACGGAATTCTGCAACAGGTGGCGACACCTCAAGAGCTCTACCGCCGCCCCGCCAACCTGTTCGTCGGCGCGTTCATCGGATCGCCCCCGATGAACCTGGTGGAGGCGCAGTTGAACCGCGGCCGCCTCGTCTTCGGCGGCCTGGAGCTGCCGGTACCGAAGACCGTCGATCTGGAGCGCTTCGAGGGCGGAACCGTCATCCTGGGCATACGACCATCTGATTTCGCGGATGCCGCGGTGTGGGGAGACGACTCCGGACCATCGATCGAGGTCACGACCACCGTGACGGAGGACCTCGGGTCGGAGCTGAACATCCTGTTCACTGTCGACGCTCCACCGGTGGTCACGGAGGAGACCGTGGCCTCGATGCCCGAGGACGCCGATCCGCATGCCCTCATCCCTCTCATCGCCAAGGCGGGACAGTCCGTCTTCTCCGCTCGGGTCGATTCGCGGACCTCATGCCGCCCCGGCGAGCGGATCCGCCTGTCGCTCGATCCCGACCGGTTCTACTTCTTCGATGTGGAGACGGGGCAGGCCATCGAAGCCGGGCGCACGTCACCCGCTTCGACCCAAGGGGCGAGTTTCGCGGACGTGGCTCCGCCTCGAAGCCTTGACGGCCTCGACTGACCACGTGTACGGTAGCTACGAAGATAGGATACTTTCCTAACGGATCGCTCGGTATCTCCCGGCGATATCCACAAGGAGGGTGCGACGGGCAATCCGGGTGTCGCGAGGGGTGTCCCCAGCCTTCTGCGAGCGATCAACGAGCGATCCATCCTCGACCTCCTCAGCCGGGATGGGCCGCTGTCTCGGACTCGCCTTTCTGCCGAGAGCGGGTTGTCGAAACCCACCGTCGGAATCGTCCTCCAGGGCCTCCAGCGAGACGGGCTGGTGAACGAAGCCGGACGATCCAGCGGCAGCCCCGGGCCGAAGGCAGCCCTGTACGAGTTGAACCCTCGAGCCGGATGGGTCGCGGGGATCGACATCGGCCGTGAATGGGTCCGTGCGGCAATCGCCGATATCACGGGGACAGTGGTGGCTCGACGCGACCAGCGAGCGAGGGTCCGCAGCGCCAGCACTCTGATCTCCCAGGTGGCGAGCCTCGCCCACGACCTAGCCGCAGAGGTGGGGGTTCATTGGGATCAGGTAACCCACGCGACGGTGGGTAGTCCCGGCGTGTTCCATCCCGGGCACGGGCAGGTCGAGCTCGCTCCGAACCTTCCCGGCTGGAGCCGTCAGGGGCTGGTGGACACCCTTCGGGAAGAGCTCGGCGTGGGGATCACGTTTGAGAATGATGTGAACCTGGCCGCTCTCGGTGAGCAATGGCGAGGGCTCGGGCGGAACGTCCACAACTTCCTGTACCTGTGGATCGGAACCGGAGTGGGACTGGGACTGATCCTCGAGGGCAGGCTCTACCGGGGGACCAATGGCCGTGCCGGAGAAGTGGGGTACATGCCCCTCGGCGCCGGAGGACGGGACGCCCACCTCAACCGACGTCGCGGATCGTTCGAGGAAGGGGTTGCCGCGACGGGGGTGCTAGCCGTGGCGCGTGAGCTTGGGATGCAAGCTCCGAGGAGCGCGAAGGATGTGTTCACGGCGGCTCGCCGCGGCGACCCGCTGGCAAGGCAGGCGGTGGAGCTCGAGGCTGCGAGGATCGCCGTGGGGATCGCCGTCATCGTGCCTGTCGTGGACCCACAGCTCGTGATCCTGGGCGGTGGGATCGGGCGTAACGGGGACCTTCTCATCGAACCGGTGAAGCGAGAGCTGCACCGTTTGTCTCCCTTCACGCCTCTCATCGCCGAATCCCCGCTTGGGGAGGATGCGGTACTCCACGGAGCCATCGCCGTTGCCGCCGCCGCTGCTCGGGACAAGCTGTTCACGCGGGGTTCATGGAGGGAGGTGCCGGGTCGAACCGGACCATCTGGCTGCAGGCCCGGGTCATCGAACTGGGAGTTGGAGAGCGCCGGAGCCGTCGAAGGGTGAAGCGCGACGCGATGCTTGCACGTGAGGAGGGAGAGATGACACGGACGGGTCGACTGCTGGGTCTCGTTGCTGCTCTGGCTCTCGTGGCGGGAGCGTGCACGGGCGGAGATGAGGCGGACCAGGACGGCGCCACGCCGGAGGGATCCCCGGAGCCAGTCACCATCACCGTCTGGGACTACTACGGTTCGGCTACACCGATCGAGCCCGCAATCCCCACTTTCGAGCAGGAGTATCCATGGATCACCGTGAAGTACGAATCGATCGGCTGGGACGCCGCGCACGAGAAGTTCACCGTGGTGGTGTCGGGAGGTAACCCTCCCGACGTCGCGACTATGGACATGACCTGGGTCCCAACGTTCGGATCGAACGGTCTGTTCGCGGATCTCAAAGAGGTCTCCGGCGGCGAGCTCAACGGGGAGCCGATCGAGAACCAGTACGCCGAGGGCGCGTTGGAGGCCATGACGCTGGACGACCAATACGTCACCATGCTGTTCGACTTCGACGCCTACGCCCTCTACTACCGGGCCGACCAGTTCAAGAAAAAGGGCATCGAGGTGCCCGAAACGTGGGACGAGCTGCTCGCCGCCGCAGACCAGCTCGCCGAGGACACCGACGGTGACGGGGAGAACGACAAGTACCTGTACGGGATCGCATCGGCGGACTGCTTCCACTGGTGCCAGTTCCTGTTCCAGTCAGGAGGATCGATCCTGAACGAGGACGGAACGGCCGCAGCATTCAACGACGAGGCGGGCGTCGCAGCCTTCGAGATGTACAAGAGACTTCTGGACAGCGGGAACGGCATCTACTGGACCCCCGACCTCGGTGACGACTTCACCCCGGGGATCAAGGACGAAACGATCGGCATGTTCCAGGACGGCCCCTACTACATGGGGCTGCTCAAGGACGCCGCTCCGGAGCAGGAGGGCAAGTGGCGGGTGGCGGCGGCTCCCCAGGGGGAGGAACCGGGCAGCTACCTGGGAGGAACCGGCCTGTCGATCCCGGTGAACGCCGAGCATCCGCAGGAGGCATGGCTCTTCATCCAGTACATGCTTCGCCTCGAGCAGCAAGTCGGCGTGTTCGAGTACGCGGGTGCCGCCCCGGCCACCTCCACCGCCATCCAAACCCCGGAGCTTACCGAGCCTGACCCGTACTTCGGTGGGCAAGCGCCCTTCCCCATCTTCCTGGACACGATGGCGACCGCTACCCACTTCCCGTACGTCGAGCAGTGGGATCCGATCGACGTGATCATCGGAGAGATGGTCGACGCGGTCATGGTCGGCAACAAGCCTCCCCAAGAGGCGCTTGACGCCGCCGCCGCTGAAGTCAACCAGGAGCTCGCGGGGTAGACGATCGGCACCGTCTCCCTCCATCGTCGTCGGATCGGGCCGGCCCGGCGGCTCCGCCGCGCCGCGCCCGGCTGGATCTTGGTGGCACCGGTCGCCATAACGGCCGTGCTCTTCCTGTTCATCCCCATGGGCTTCTCGGCGTACTGGAGCTTCACCGACTTCAACGGGTTGGCATCGCCGGAGTGGGTGGGGCTCGACAACTACACCGCTCTAATCGGAGACCACCGGTTCCGGGCCGGTCTCTTGAACACGACGATATTCGTGATCCTCGGGATGGGGATCGGCCCGCTGTTGGGCCTAGGTTCTGCACTTCTGCTCAACCGGCGGGTGCGGTTCCGGGCCTTCTTCCGAGCCGCGTTCTTCCTTCCGGTGATGACATCGCTCGTGGTCGTGGGGACGATCTGGAAGAACCTGCTGCAGGAGCAAGGCGTCGTCAACGTGATCCTCGGGTTCTTCGGCATCCCAGGCAGGGGTTGGCTGGGCGACCCCGGAACGGCACTTCCCGCGGTGACGGCGGCCAGCATCTGGCAGGGGTTCGGTTTCGAGACCGTGGTGTTCCTCGCGGCTCTTCAGGCCATCCCGCGCGAGCTGTACGAGGCCGCCCGGGTGGACGGCGCCAGTGCGTGGCACAAGTTCCGCCACGTCACCCTCCCGGGTCTGCGCCACGCGATCCTTTTCGTCTACGTAATCGGGATCATCGGCAGCTTCCAGGTGTTCGATCAGGTGTACGTGATGACCCAGGGAGGGCCGATCACCAGTACCCGAACGATCGTGTTCGACCTCTTCGACCGGTTCAACTCGCTCGATCTCGGTGAGGCATCTGCGGTCGCTTATGTCCTGCTGCTTATCCTCGGCACTCTCTCCTACCTGCAATTGAGGTTCGTGGAGCGACGCGGATGAGCGCTGCGGAGATCCTGCGGCCTGACACGCTCGAGCGGGTTCGGGCCCGTCGCAGGCGTCGTCCCCGCCGGGTCGTCCGCCGGACCCTCTTGTACGTGGCCTTGGTCGTCACGGCGCTCATCATGATCGGTCCGCTGTACTGGATGTTCGCCACGTCCTTCAAGCCCCCCGGAGACGTGTTCGCCTCGCCTCCGAAGTGGATCCCGGATCCGTGGACCCTGCAGAACTACCGTGACGTCTTCGCGCTCCTGCCGTTCGAGCGGTACCTGCTGAACAGCGTTGTGGTGACTTCGCTGATCGTCGGCCTCAACGTCATCTTCGACACCGCGGCCGCCTATGCGTTCGCCAAGCTGCGCTTCCCCGGACGGGACGTCATCTTCTTCGCGCTGCTGCTCACGCTCATGGTGCCGTTCCAGGTGAACCTGATCCCTCTCTACCGGATCATGGTTCTCCTCCATGACGCCAATCCGCACCTGGGGGTGGACACCTACTTCGGGCTCGTCGCGCCCTCGGCGATCCAGGTTTTCGGGATCTTCCTCATGCGTCAGTACCTGCGCTCGATCCCCGACGAGCTATTGGAGTCCGCTCGGGTGGATGGGGCTTCCGAGTTCCGCATCCTCCGGACGGTAGTCTTCCCGCTCGCCAAGCCGGCCATGGCCACGCTGGCGATCTTCACGTTCCTCAGCGCCTGGAACGACTTCCTGTGGCCGCTGATCGTGACGAGCTCCGATGAGATGCGGACCCTTCCCGTGGGACTGGCACTCCTGGCACGCCGCAACACGGTGAACTGGGGGCACACCACGGCAGGGACGATGCTCGCCGCTGGACCGATGATCCTCACGTTCCTCTTGCTCCAGCGCCGGTTCATCGAGGGACTGACCGCGGGCGCCGTGAAGGGCTGAGCGCTAGCTCTCCGTCTCCCATCTGACGATGGCCGAGCCGTAGGAGTCTAGGGTTACCTCGGTCCGGTCCCCCGACGACAGAAGGGGGCGGGTTCCTGTCGCTCCCACCAGCGTCGTCGTCCGTGAGGGTATGCGCAACTCGACCTGGAGGGATGCCGGGCCGTGGTTGGTGAGTGCGGCCAGCCCGCCGCGGGGGCCCAGGAGCGTGCCTGCGGTGACCTCCGGGCTGTCGGCCACAACTGGACCTCTTGCCCCGGACAGTTCAGCCAGACCCGCGTAGATCCCCCAGCTTCGGTCACTGGGGGCGTGGGCGTCGGGAACCCCCGCGAGTAGCGATTCCACCGGGAACGCGCAGGTAACCGCGTGACCGTTCCCGCGGGGAGCAACCACCAGGGCGGGGGCTCCTTCAGCGTCGACGGCCACCGGCCTCGCCCCGGCGAGGGTCAGGCGCACCCCCCGTGTGTCGAGGGTTCCGGCGCCGCCGGGGAGGATCCACTCATCGCCGCGCTGGAATGGGCCCCATCGTTCCACGAATCTCAGGACGGGCGGACGTACCGTGGGGGCGCGGTCGGCCAACCGGCAACCGGCGAGCTCGTTCATCTCCGGAATGGCGACGTCCGCGGAGCACGAGAGATACAGGGTCCCTCCGCGCGAGAAGAATCGCGGGGCTCCGGACCAGTAGCTCGTACGAACGTGCCAGAGGGATATGGTGGTCGAGGCCAGGGGCGCCGGCAGGATCAACAGCCGCACATCGGGCCACGTCTCATCCAGTCTCTCGCGCGCGAACGAGATCTCCAGTCCGGCTCGAGCCGCCATCACGAAGCCGTTGAGCCACGCTCGCGCCAGCGGCAAGACGTCGTCGCGACGGCCGTGCCTGGGGCTCCAAATGGACTCGGACGGCTGATAGGTGCCCGAAGGAGCGTCCGACAGCGCGAAGGCTTCCGGATCGTAGGGGCGCACGAACTCGTGGGGCACGACCATGGCAGCCGCGGGCCGAGCCGGGCCGTCGGAGGCGAATCCGTCGAGATCGAGCTGCCGGATGGTGGCGGCCAGCTCCGATAGGACGCGTCCCCGCGGTCGGAGGTTTCCCCGAGCGTCTGTGACCCCGAACTGGGTCTCATGGGGCTGTCGGACGTACGGTGCCCGCCGGTAGGCGGCCTGTTCGGCGTCCGTCCAGCACCAAGCAAAGAAGCCGATGGCCCCTCTTCCCAGGCTGGACCATTCCAGCAGCCGATCGTACGCCGCGATCGCCTCCGGATCGAAGTTAGCCGAGGAGGCGCCAAACTCGTGCACCATCACCGGCCGGCCCGCGCCCGTCGCCAAAGCGGTCTCGAACGCGCCGGCATGTGTCATCCGCGAGGCTAGGAGCGCATCTGGGTAAAGCTCCGGCTGGTACACGGGATAGGGATGCACGCACAGGAAGTCCAGTCGGTCCGCGACGACGTCGGCCCGGAACGGACCCCATCCCACTTCCTGGCCAGACGTCCCCACGGTGATGAGGTGATCGGGATCCTCCGATCGCAGCGCCGCGACCAGGTCATCGATCCAGGCTCGAGCGTCCTCGTCGGTCGTATCCGGAAACAACCAGAACGGCGGCTCGTCCGTGAGGTCCCATCCCAGGATGGCGCTATCGCCCGCCCACCGACGCGACAGCATCCGAAGTTGCTCGGCCTGCAGGCGTCGCATCTCCACATCCCTGTGCGGGTGTCTCCCTCTGCGCCAGGGCACGTCCCAGAACGCATCGCCGACCTCGCCACCGATGAAGGGTGTGGGATGGAGCCACAGGCCATGGCTGCGGGCGGCCTCGAGGATCGCATCGAGCGTCTCGAGGTGCTGGGCATCATAACGACCCTCCTCCGGCTCGATCGCTTGCCAAAGGAGGTCGATCCGCACCGCGTCCAGCCCTGCCTCCGCCATCGACCGGAACGCTCGGTCGAAGGATTCGGGACCGACCCGCCAAGGCCAGTCGGGACCCGCGGACGGGACGAAGTGGGCGCCCACTGGAAGGACGGATTGGCCGCCTCGCGAGAGGTAGTGCCGCCCCCGAGCAGCGAGGGGTGGGCGGTCAGGCACCCGCTTTGGCCTGGCTCACTGGCACGACCTAACGTTGAGGCTCGATAGCGAGGAATCCGCCGCATCGTAACCCATCCTCGCGGCGTAGAGTCTGCTCACCCATGGGCACGATCTCCATCGTCGGCAACGTCAACGTGGACATCATCGTGTATCCCGCGTCCGAGCTCCCCCCTCCGGGCGGTGAATGGACCGTGGAGCGCGTCGATGTTCGAACCGGGGGAGCGGCTGCGATTTCGGCTCTGACCATGTCCGCCCTTGGCGGCGGGCCCGTGCTGATCGGCTGTGTGGGGGACGATCCTGTGGCCGGCATCATCAGAGACGAGTTGATCGGAGCCGGAGTCGAGTGCGTGCTGCGCACCGTCCCGGGTACTTCCACTGGAGTGTCGGTGGCGTTCGAGGCGCCCGCTCGGGATCGGGCGTTCCTCACGTCCCTGGGCAGCCTCTGTCGCTTCGACGCTTCGATGATCCCTGCCACCGCTCTCGGACCTCATCCGGTCTTGTTCTGCGGGTACTTCCTTCTTCCGGCTCTCCGGGGAGAGCCAACGCTCAGGCTTCTCACGGACGTCCGCGACAGAGGCGGGACGACACTCTTCGACTGCGGGGCTGATCCCGGAGGCTGGCCGAAGCAGACGCGACGGGAAATCCTCGACATGCTGCCTCTGGTGGACGTCTTCCTGCCGAATGCCGACGAGGCCGCAGTTCTCACGGGGGAGAGGGACGCCGTAACGGCAGGACAGGCTCTGCAGCGCCATTCGGGGGGAGTGGTGGTCGTGAAGCTCGGGAAGGAGGGGGCGGTCGGGATTGGGCCAGATGGAACGACGGTCCGCACGCCGGCTCCCCTTGTGCAGGTGGCGGATACCACCGGAGCTGGAGACGCCTTCAACGGTGGGCTCCTCCATGCCATGGACCTGAAACAGGGCTGGGCCGAGGCCACGGATTTCGCCACACGGGTCGCCTCCACGGTCGTTTCCCGCCCCACGGGGACCCGCTACCCGGCGCTCACCGATGTCGTACCCGGATGATGGGCCGGCAGTCACTAAGGGGCCTGAAAGGTGCACTGTGGTGAAAATGCCCTCTCGCGTTACGCGGCCTCCACGGGTTCGAGGGTGACGTCGTAGCCGAGGGCTCGGAGTTGGCGCGCCAGCCTGTTGGCATGGCGCTCGGGATCGTGGCGGTGGACGAAGTAGTCCGCTCCGAGATCGGTGTAGGGCTGGCGTCGATCCAAGATGTGGTAGGCGGCGACGAGGATCGAGTGTCCCACGGCGACCGCGGCTTGTTGTTTCCGCGTCTTCCCCGCAACCGGTGGTACTGAGCCGACAGGTGCCCTTGGACCTGGCGGCCGCCCGGGCTGACTCGGTGAGCGCGGTCCTGAGCCTGTGGGGTAAAGAAACTCGATCGCGAGCGGAGAGCGGGAGCAGTTGGCTCAGATCCCCGTCGGCGTTCGTCCCGGCGGAAGCCGGATCTGATCGATGAAGATCGCCCGGCAGCCACGATCAACA
>JBOGVG010000100.1:0-8306 GCA_050692435.1 Actinomycetota bacterium | reverse complement strand
GTAGTAGACGGCCCCCCCTGCGGGTTCTCCAGTCCGAGCGCGGTGTGGGCGGCCATGTCCTTCGACGCCTTGGCGCGCGCCTCCCTGACCGGGGCGCGGCGGCGGATGCCGTTGTCAACTTTTTCGTCAACTTCTGCGCCTCCCACATGCTGACTCAGCACGCGACCATCAGATCCCTCTAGCGTCTGGCTTGCGTGGTTTTGCACGTGAGAACGCTGCGACAGGCGCTCTTCTGCGCTGAGGAAGAGGTCGGCCGCCGACGAAAAGGGCCGTTGACCTGCGCGTTCGTGGGCGCTAGAGGATTTGAACCTCTGACCTCTTCCGCGTCAAGGAAGCGCTCTCCCCCTGAGCTAAGCGCCCGAGGCCCAGATTGTACGTGGGAGGGGGGTTCCTCGAGGCGGGGACCGGAATTGAACCGGTGTACAGGGTTTTGCAGACCCTTGCCTAACCACTCGGCCACCCCGCCGGTGGCTCGGCCCGGGCGCCCCGGGCCGGCCCTAGTCTACGGCAACCCCCGCGAACCGGTCGTCGCCCCGAGCAACAGCGGGGACCTCCGGCCGGCCCCCGACCGGAGCGGACGACGGGATTCGAACCCGCGACCCCCACCTTGGCAAGGTAGCAGGGCCGGGTTCTCTGACCTGCGGCGTTGCCCCCACCCGGCCCGCGAGCTGCGTGTTTTCGTTCGCATTCAACGGGGTCGTTACGTGTTGTTGCGCGGTCGTTCACGGGAGACAAACGGGACCCCGACGGGACCCTGCGCCGAGCCCTGATCGGATCTCGATCCACCTAAAGCTGGATTCGACCGCCGCGGCGGACAGCGCCAGCAGTGGGCCGGCCGGGGGTCCTTCTAAGATGCTCCTATGGAGAAGCAGAACCTCACGCCTCCGGAGGGCTGGCAGTTTCAGACCTTCGAGGTACTGCCAGGGCTGTTCCTGTCCAAGAGGCTGGTAGAGCCATACGGCTTCGCTTCACTCGGAGTTGACGCGATCGTAGCGCTCGACGACTGGGAGTACACGTGGTCCCCGCCCGTGCCGGAGAACCATCTATACGTCCACTTCCCCATTGACGACGCGGACACCGTCGATCACAAGACGCGGCAGGTCGCCAGGCTGGTCGCGGACCTTGTGCGGGGCGGGCACCGGGTGCTGGTTCACTGTGTGCAGGGTCTAAACCGCTCGGGCATCGTGGTCGCTCGGGCCTTGATGTTCCTGGGCCACTCAGCCGCGGAGGCCATCGACCTCGTTCGGCTGCGGCGGGGTCTCGACGAAGGATTCGGCGCCCTGGGCAACGAGCGGTTCGTGGAGTGGCTCTTGTTGGAGGAAGCCGACATGGAAGGGGGGCCAGCCCACTTCGACCAGCCCCGATCACAGCGGCGGTAGTCGTCCCGAGGCTCGACCCCCGTGACGTCAGTCGCTTCACTTCACTACTCAAGTCACTGACGCCCGCCCGCGCTCTGGAAGCCTGGGCGTGTCAAGCCCCACCGGGGGTGACAATGACCAGGCTACCGCATCCCGTAACCCACAACGCCCAGGGCCCCTATCGCCGCCCGCGGGCTTGCGAGCAACGGCCAGCTCCGGTCCTGCGTGACCGCGAGCGCGATCGTCGCCACGAGCACGGCGAGACCCGTCGTGATGCCCGTCCCTCCAGATGAGAGGAATGACGTCCTTCTTCGACGCGATCCAACGGTCTCAGGGCGCGACCTCGAGCGGAACGGCCAGAGGACGCGGGTGCAGGGGAACTGGCGCTCGGAGGGCCGGCACGGAACGACCGGATGCGGGCGCGGGGAGCGCTGCTACCGGGAGGCGTCGGTTCGCGGCCGCCGGGGCTTGAACTCGTCGCACGTGTCGTCCGCATGGATCACGCCGCGGACGTACCGGCACCCGCCGATCGCGAAGCGGGGGAACATGAACTTGCACTCACGGCAGCTGAACTTGGGGTTGTCGGCCCGCCGGTAGTTGGCGGCCGCCTTCGAGAGTCCCTGGATCGCCGGAATGTTCGGGCCTTCCCTCCCGTAGGACTCGCCGATCCTACGCTTCCTTCGGGTAGAGAGCCAGCCGCCGCTCCGGAGCATCCTTGGCGGCGAGGTCGCGGCCGTCGGGAGGACCTCCTCTTGCCAGGAGGGCGCCGCCCGCCCACCCGAGGGTCGCTAGCCGACCAGGTGGAACGTGATCAGCGTCGTCCCGTCGGCCTGCCGCTTGATCTGGGCCTCTCCGCGCGCCAGCCGAAATTGACCGTTCCCACCGTTTACGATCCCCACGGCGGTTGTGGGAAGATCGGAAGTGCGTCCACCGACATCTGACCGCGCCCAATGCTCGTGAAGATTCCGGTCCCATCGATTGAGCGGAGCACACCTCGCCTGCCGGCTCAGCACCTTGAGCTGGTGGGAGGACCAGAGTTCGACGTCCCGAGCGACATCGTCACGGTCGACGGCAGCAGCGGGCGAGCAGACGACACACCGCAAAGTAGACGAGGGAGAGCAGCATCGGGCTCCCTTGGAGAGACGGAGCCGGCGAGGCTACGTGATGCTCCTGCTCAAGCTCGGTGTGGCGATTATGTACCCTCTCAGGCGCTTTGCGCGGAGCGCATCCAGCTAAAGCCTGCGCGCCCGGTTGACGATGCCAGTGAGGTCGCCAGTCAACGAGGGAGTAATGAGGCAAGCGACCCAAGAAGGGGGGTTAAGGAGACCACCCGGAACGGTTGATCCGGCTCTATCTCCTACCCGTGAGCGGTTGCTGTCGGGTCGCCGCCCGGGCGAACCGCAGACAGGTGAGGAGGCATGATGTTGAGCCGACGACATCGGGATGGTGAGGTCCAGCCGAAAGAATTTGGAATCAAAGAGGCCCTCGGTCCGGAGATGACCGTGGTGGGTCGTGGGGCTCAGCTGGAGGGGACGCTGGTCTCGGTCGAATCGATTCGCATAGACGGCCAGGCCAAGGGGAAGATCACCGCCCGAGGCGACGTGATCCTCTCGTCCCACAGCCATGTGGAGGCCGACATCCAGGCCCAAAACGTGGTAATGGGGGGGACGCTCAAGGGCAACATCATCGCGCGGACCAAGACCGAGCTGGCCCAGGGTGGCCGGGTGGAGGGCAAGATCCGGTCCAAGGTCTTGGTGGTGAGAGAGGGGGCCCTGTTCGTCGGCCAGTCGAACATGGACCTCGAGGACGCCCCAGGCGAGGCAGAGGGGTCTGCGTATCCAGAAGACGAACTGCGGATGGCCTATCAGGATGCGGCGCGCCGGGGCGCCGAGTGGTACAGGTCGAGGCTCTTTGGACCGAAGGCGGAGCCGGATCACGAGCGCGCGGAGGAGCCGGACGCCCCCGCCATGTCGGAGCCAGATGAGATCGACGTCCGCTCAGGGCGACCCGAGCCACCCCTCCCCCAGGGTGGGCCCTGAGGGTATGAACGGATCGCGGGCCGAGGTGAAGCGCGGACGTTCAGCAATAAGCACCCCCAGCGTTCCAACTCCGACGCCAGGCCGAGCAGCTGGTCGGGCGATGCCTTAGAAGGGGCTTTGATCCTTGAACGCCGCCTCGATGTCGGCCTGAGGGGTGGGTGCGCGGATGCGGTGACGGTCGGCGACGTGGACGGGTTCGGAGGATCGGGAAGGAATCCCGGCACTCAGGCACCGGCCGGGAAGTCCTGACCCGGCCCGAGCACGTCGACTTCGGCGGTGACGACCAAGCCAGATCCGCTCTAGGCCGTGGGGTGCATCTATTGGGTTACAGCGCGTGACCAGCGAGTTCTCCCACGCTCAAGGGACTGTGAGCCGACCACAACTGAGCCTTCCGGTCTGAACGTGCTGTGCATTGAGACGCGGCGGCCCGACCGCCTCAAAGGTTGAATGCTTCGCAGTCAGGGAGTGGCTCGGTGGAACGGACGGGCTCGTAGAATTACGCCTCGCAGTTCACCTCGCTCTCGCCGTCGCACGTGTCGGTGCCGTTCCCTCCGTCGAGGGTGTCCGTACCCTCCTCACCGATGAGGGCGTCGTCGCCGTCGCTCCCGGACAGGGTGTCATCACCGGCCAAGCCGTGCAGGACGTTCGGTCCCGCATCGCCGGTCAGGGTGTCGTTGAGCCGGCTACCGTCCAGGTTCTCTATTCCGGTCAGAGTGTCCGTCCCCTCACCGGTCGCCGTCCCGGTGGTCAAGTTCGCCGTGACAGCGCTCTGGGAGAACTCGTACGAGAGCGTGTCCGTTCCGCTGCTGCCGTCGATGGTGTCGTTCCCGAGAGCCGCCGAGAACACGTTCGGTCCCGCGTTCCCGGTGAGGCTGTCATCCTGCCGGGAGCCCTCCAGGTCCTCGATGTTGGCGAGCGTGTCTGTCCCCTCGCCGGTTGCCGTCCCGGTGGTCAGGTTCACCGTGACGCCCGCAGAGGAGAAGAAGAAGGACGCGAAGTCCTGCCCTAATCCCCCGTCGAGGGTATCGTTGCCGTCCCCGCCCCAGAGCCCGTCATTGTCCCCGTCGCTCCCGGACAGGGTGTCGTTCCCGGCTTCGCCGAAGAGGAAGTTGGAGGCAGCGTTTCCGGTGATGACGTCATCGAATCTCGAGCCGTCGATGTCCTCGACCCCGGTCAGGGTGTCCGAGCCGTCCCCCGTGGCGGTGCCCGCGGTCAGATTCACCGTCATGGGGCCTGGTGCCGCGAAGTAGGAGGCCAGGTCGCCGATGCCCGTCCCGCCGTTCAGCGTGTCCCCGCCCGGGCCCCCAACGAGAAAGTCGAAAACGCCGGCCCCACCAGCAAGCTTGTCTTTACCCTGGTCGCCGGCCAGGGCGTCGTCGCCTCCGCCGCCAACGAGGGTGTCGTTGCCCTTACCCCCGCAGATGCGGTCGTTTCCCCCGAGACCCTTGATGACATCGTTACCCGCCAGGCCGGCGATGACGTCGGGCCTGGCCGTTCCCTTCAACACATCGGCCCTGGCAGTGCCGACGATTGTGGCCCGCTTTCCGAAGCACCGTGGCCTCGCTGCAGTCGCGCTCGGTGCCGTCAGGAAGACTGCGACCAGCGCGACGGTGGAAACGACCAGGATAGGAATCTTCTTCCTTCGTTTCATCCAAGAGCCCCCTCCCGTGGACTGCGGAACCGCCCCGAAGCGTCCGGCGCACGTCAAGCGGCGCCCGGCGAATCACGAAGGGCCAAGCGGAACGGGGGACCTCTGGCGGGCAAACGGACGAGGAAAGAGCGGCCCTGCACAGCCCTTCGGCCCTCCGGTGGGGGAGTTACCGCATCGTTTAACATGCGCTTCGCCCTCGACGCAAGTGTGCGGACCGTCATCCCATCACGAGGTAGCTGGGGCGGAAGCTGTGACCTGCGGGGGTGCCCCCATCTGGCCCATGACTTGCACGTTTGCCTTCGCATGCAATGCCGTCGTTCCGCGTCGTTGCTCGGTCGTTCACGGGACCCCGGCGGGACTCCTGCCGTGTCAGCCCCCGACTGGTCGCGGGCGGGCATGGGTCGTCGGGCTCGTCACGCCAGAAGGCGTATCCGCCCTTGCCAACGACTCAGCGGTCGGAAACGTAAGGCTAGCTCAGCTCTCCAGTCGGCACATCTCTGCACGAGTCTGACCGCATCCGTACTGAGAGACGAATGCGTCACCATCCTCAGGGAGCCACAGGAGCTCGACCGCTAGGTCGTCCGGGTCTGTGGCGCACGGCTGGTCGGGCCCCGCCTGATCGCATGACGGAATCGGTCATCCGGTTGAGGGATCGGCTCGCCGCGAAGCTACGCATACCGGGCCTCGGAGATCCAGACGGATGGGCAAGGGTTGGGCATACGGATCGCACCGTGGAACCCCCAGGACTTCGCCAGTGGTCGCGAGCGGACCGGCCGTCGGCGCGCTCGGGTCACCGATCTTCGATGAGGAACAGGCCTCAATCGAGATGATCCTGTGCCTGTCGCGCTCGGAGGACCGCAAGCGAGCCAGGACCTCGTCACCGCGAACGACCCGGAAGTCCCATTCCTCCCCTCTGGGCCAGGGCCCTCTGGACGTGCCCGGATGCAAGGTGAGCTGTCCCGGCTGGATGGGGAGATCGGCGCCATGGATCGGCGGATCGAAGCCACGGTCCGAGAGACCGGGACCAGCCTCACCGACATCCCCGGGGTCGAGCCGTTCGTCGCCGCCAAGATTCTGGGGGAGGTAGGGGACCCCTCGAGGGTTCGGTCTAAGGCCGGTTTCGCCGTCATGTCGCGGACCGCTCCCTGTCTGCATCTTCTGGGCAAACCCACCGCCACCGGCGGAACCGGGGAGGGAACCGTCAGCTGAATTGGGCCCTGCATTACGTCGCCCTGGTTCAGTCCCGGATTACGGCCTTCATGGGCCCGCCTCCGGGAGGCGGGCAAGTCCCACAAGGAGGCCCTGCGCTTCCTGACGCGACAGCTATCGAACGTCGTCGACCGGCACCTCCAGGCCGACGGCAGGAGGGTTGAGCTGGCGGCTTGACAACATAGAAGGTCTGGTCAGGGCAGGAACCGAATAAAATGCACCCCACAGGTCTAACTCACGGCTGACAAAGCTGCGGACGTCCTTCGCTTGGTTGTCGAACGGCTGGCCCGACTTTCGCTAGGCGTGGCCGCCGCGCAGCACCACGTGGCTCGTGAAGATGTCGGTGCACTCCATCCGTGGAGCGCTTGCGGGCATCGAGGCTTCGACGTTCCGGAGAATGGTCAGTAGGTCCTCGGCCACTCCGCCATTCCCGAGCAGCTCTTGGGACGTAACAGCCATGCCGCCGAGTCGCCCCGATGGGTTGGTGCACTTCACCCCCAGGGCGTCGAGGGCAGCCTGGTACTCCTGTACCTCGCCGGAGTCAGGGTCGAGCTCCGTCCCGGCGTCAATCGAGGCGAGTTTGCAAGCGGTCGAGGCGGCGCAGGCGCCAGCTGACCCCTTGCCACTACCACTTCCCAGAGAAGCGAGGACACTCCCGACAGTGAGAGCCAGAACCGCAAGCACGACCACACCGGCGACGAGCGGCCCCAGCGTAATCGCCCGAACAGCGCTCTCGCGGGCCCTCTCCCGAATCTTCTCCTCGTAGGCCGCCAGCTCCTCGGCTGTCATCCCCCATTCCTCAACGTCCGAGCCGCCAGATTGGACACACCTTTGTCCTTGGCGCGACAAGATGGCCCCGCTCACAGGCGATCTTCGCCTCCACCTCACCCCCTACCGCGTGCTAGCTCTTTGCGTTGATGATGATCTCCGCAATGCCCAGAGGTTGCCGCAATGTCGGCCCAGAGATCCTGGACTTGGCAGCTGGCCTCCTCCAACTTGCGCCACCTCCTCCCTTCGCGAACGTATCACGTCTCCCCAGCCGCTCTGAAGGGCCGCAGGCTTTGGTCAGGTTGCTCGAGGCGAACCGCGGACGTACGGACCACGAGCGCGAGCGCGAGCACGACGAGGAACACCGCTGAGGAAGCACGACGATCCCCACCAGGGCGCTCTCGAGGCGGCGCGATAGATATCCTCACCTGATCCGAGCCCCGAACGCCTTCTGCGAACGGTGGGTGGACACCGTCCGGGCCGAGTGCCTGGACTGGGCCCTCGTCCTCGGCCGAAGACACCTGGAGCGCGTCCTTCGAGCCTACGTGAGGCACTACAACGAGGCGAGGCCGCATGGGGGCTCGCGCTTCAGACGCCGATCGGAAGCCGATGGCCAGTGGTGAGTGACCTGCCGGCCGCGGCCGTTCGCCGGAGAGATGTGTTGGGCGGGCTAATCCACGAGTGCCGAGCCCCGGCATGAGCGGCGGCGGTCGAGAGCCTGACCACCAGAGGGATGCACGCGGAGTGACACGTCGCTCACCCCAACACCTCGGTAGGCCGGTCAAATGTCGCCACGAAGCCGGGTATCTGCTCGGGGACGAACCGAACGACGTTGTCCCGGGCCCTGGCCGAACTCGACGAGGCCTGAGTCCTCAGCTCAGGGGCGCGTGTGCTCAGTCGGGCCAGCCACCGGAGCAGTCCGCCACCCTCTGTGCGTCGGCCGTTCCAAGGAACTCATCCACTGGGCCCGATCCGATGATCAGATGTACCGCGCAAAAGACGGTTCCGGATGCACTCTCGGTCGTGAGCAATACGGCAGTCGCGTTCGCTTGTCGGATCGAGACTTCGCCGACAACCGTCTCGCCGTCGTTGAACGAGCTCCCAGAGTCGATCGATCCGGCTTCTCTCGGCGTGAATCCTTCGAACGAATCCTGATCGACCACAAAGACGAGGGAGACGGCGAGGCCGTTCCTGAGATCCGCCTGAGCGCCCTTGTCCTGGGCGCGATCCCAAGCGCCGCGAATGAGACGCAGGTGCCCCTGCACCCAGCGGTCGAACTGC
>JBOGVG010000099.1:0-27129 GCA_050692435.1 Actinomycetota bacterium | reverse complement strand
TCCCGGGCCTCCGGAGCCGCGCCGGCGATCGGCGGCATCCCCAGGTCGGCCAGGCGCGTCTCGGCCTGCTGCACGAGCTGCTCGTTCCCGATCTCGCGCGCGGCCTCCAGAGCCTGCACGAGGAGTTCCCGGGCCTGCGCCCTCCGGGTGTCGGCCTTCTCGGGCGTCGCGTACTTCAGCTTCTCGTCGGCCTTGATGATCAACTCGAAGATCTCCTTCGGCTTCATGGCACCCCCGTCAGATCCGGCCGATCTCGACGACCGTCTTGACGTCCCCTTCCCGCCGCTCCAGCGCCTCCGCCCAGGCCGATAGCGGAACCCATCTCGTGACGAGACGGTCCAACCAGCTCGGGTCGGCCTTGGCCAGGGATTCCGTGGCCCGCTCGTAGTGCCGGCGGTTCGCGTTCACCGAGCCCACCACCGCCTTGTTCGCCAGGACCAGGTCCTTGTTCAGCACGTCGACGGCGAGCTCCCGGGTTCGGCCAGCCCCGGAGATCCCGGTCAGGACCATCACGCCGTTCGCCGCGAGGTGCTCGATGGCGTGGAACACCAGGGGGCCGACGCCCGTGCACTCCACAACGACGTCGAACATGTCGCCGGCATCCTCCAGGGTGCCGGCGTGGTACACGGCGCCTAGGTCGCGGGCCAGCTGCGGCTTCAGCCCCTGCTCCACCACGTCCAGGACGTGAACCTCCAGGCCGCGCTGCACTCCGAGGAGCGCGCCGAGCAGCCCCAGCGGGCCTGCCCCGGTGATCAGTGCCCGCCCCGGCTCCCATCGGGCCCGGCGCCCGACGCGCTCGGCATGCTCCCAGGCCTTGGCCACCACCGACGTCGGCTCGGTGAGTACCGCGAGGTGACCCAGTGCGGGGTCGGCCTTCACCGCGAAGTCGGGCTCGATCCGGAATCGCTCCGACAGGAACCCGTCGCGTCCCTTGATGCCGCGCTCGGTGTACCTGCCGTTCCGGCACATGTCCCACTCGCCGGCGGCGCAGTTGTCACAGGGAACGGGGTCGGGGCGCCGGACGAACCCCACCACCAGGTCGCCGGGCACATAGCCGCTGTCGGTCCGAGCCTCGAGGACCCGCCCAAGGGACTCGTGGCCCAGGATCAGGCGGTCCTTCCCAGCCGGCGGCTCGCCGTACTGCCCCTCCACGATCTCGTTGTCGGTGCCGTCGACGCCGACGGCGAGGGTCTCGCAGAGGATCGAGCCTTCCCCCGGATCCGGCTCCGGCACCTTCTCTAGCGCGGCCGAGCTCGGCGCAGGTGGCCGCACCGTCAGGGCCAGCATCGTCATCTACCCACGCTCCTTGTTCTCCAGGTACTGGCGGATGGCGATGGCCGCCGCGGCGCCCTCCCCCACCGCCGAGGCCAGCTGCTTGGTCGAGCCGGACCTCACGTCGCCAGCCGCGAAGACCCCCGGCATGCTCGTCTGGAAACCCATGTCGGTCGCGATCAGCCCCCGGTCGTCCAGGTCCACCTGGCCCTTGATGAACTCGGTGTTCGGGTCCAAGCCGATGAAGACGAAGCACCCCGCCGGGTGCAGCTCCTCGACCTGGCCGGTCGTGGTGTCCTCGAGCACCATGGCGCCCAGCTTCCCGCTCCCGTCGGGCTTCGGCTTGAACTCCTTGGTCGAGCGGTTCAGCAGGACCTCCATCTTCTTGTGCATGCCCACCTTGTCCTGAAGCAGCTTGTTCGCGCGCAGCCGGTCGCCCCGCTCCACGATCGTGACCTTGTCGACGAACTGCGTGAGGAACAGGCCCTCCTCCAGGCCGCTGTTACCGCCGCCCAGGACGGCGAGCTGTTTCGCGCCCTTGTAGAACGGGCCGTCGCACGTGGCGCAGAAGTGGATCCCCGCCCCGATCAGGTCGTCCTCGCCCGGCGCGTTCGTTCGCCGGTACGACGAGCCGGTGGCGATCAGTGCCGCCCGGGCATGGTAGTGATCGCCGGTCGCCGTCTCGACGTCCACCTGGTCACCGTCGTTGGTGATCGAGAGCACCGAGACTGCCTGGAGCAGCTCGACCTCGTACCGCCGGGCCTGCTGCACGATGCGGTCGGCGAGCTCGGCGCCACCGATCCCCTCGGGGAACCCCGGGTAGTTGTCCAGCCGCTCTGTCACGCCCGCCTGTCCCCCCAGGCCCTTGCTGTCGATCACGAGGGTCTGGAGATTCTCTCGGGCGGCGTAGATCGAGGTCGTGAGGCCGGCCGGGCCGCCTCCGATGATGATCAGGTCGTAGACGTGCATCATGGCCATCCGCTCGAGCCCGATCTTCTCGGCGAGCTGCTCGTTCGTGGGCTCGGCAAGGTGCGAGCCGTCGGGGAAGATGATCGTGGGTATGACGTTGTTTCCGTTGTTGCGCTCCTGGACGATCGTGATCCCGTCTCGGTCCTGCTCGATGTCGTGCCACTCGAACGGGACGCGCTGGTCTCCCAGGAACCGCTTGGCCCGGCGGCAGTCCGGGCACCAGCTCGCGCCGTACACCTTGATCTCTGGAGCTTTCACCGTCGCCCTCCTGTGCCGCTCGGGTTACGCGCACTCCGTCCTAGGGGCACGCCCATCCGTTACACGGGCCGCCATCCGGCCAAGATCTCGGCCGGGACGACTGTAGCGTTTGCGGTCGTCCGAGGGACTGTCCAAGAGGGCGTTTCGCGTGCCCGGACGTCCCGGCGCTCAGATGACGTGCGGGAGAGACAGGAAGAAGCAGGGTTCCATGAACGACAGGACTGGGGCGCTGACGTGCCGGGAGCTCGTCGAGCTCGTGACCGACTACCTCGAGGGCGTGCTCCCTCCCGAAGAGCTCGCAAGGTTCGAGGAGCACATCGCCGGATGCGGGGCCTGCACCACCTACCTGGGGCAGATGCGGGAGGTGCTCCGCCTGCTCGGGCGCCTCACCGAGGAGTCCGTGTCCCCCGAGGCACGGGACACCCTCCTCCAGGCCTTCCGCGACTGGAAGCGCTGATCCGAGGCAGCCGGCGCCGGCAACTCCGTGGGATCGTCCGCACGGAGCGCGAGTGCGCCATCATGGCGGCCTACGTGGAGGACGGCATCTGGAAGGTCTCGCGGCGATGACGACCAGGATCACCAGCACGTCCGAGGGGGAGGCCCTGGAGGCCCACCGAGGCAAGATGGAGGGCGTCCACCTCCGGGAACTGTTCGCGGAGGACACCGGGCGCGGTGAGGCCATGGCACTCGAGGCCGGGGACCTGTACCTCGACTACTCGAAGAACCTGGTCACCGGGGAAACCCTCGGCCTGCTCGTGGCGCTGGCGGAGCGGGCCGGCCTGCGAGAACGGATCGACGCGATGTTCGCCGGCGAGAGGATCAACGTGACCGAGGATCGCGCCGTGCTGCACGTGGCCCTCCGCGCTCCCAAGGACGAGGTCATCGAGGTGGACGGCGAGAACGTCGTCCCGCTTGTCCACGCGGTCCTGGACAAGATGGCCTCCTTCGCCGAGCGGGTCCGGTCCGGCGAGTGGAAGGGCCACACGGGCAAGCGGATCCAAAACGTCGTCAACATCGGCATCGGCGGTTCCGATCTCGGCCCGGCCATGGCCTACGAGGCCCTCCAGGACTCCTCGGACCGGTCCATGACGTTTCGGTTCGTGTCGAACCTGGACGGCACCGACGTCTTCGAGGCCACCCGGGACCTCGACCCCGAGGGGACCCTGTTCATCGTGTCGTCGAAGACGTTCACCACGATCGAGACCCTCACGAACGCCCGGACCGCCCGGGACTGGCTGCTCTCGAAGCTCGGCAATCCGGAGGCGGTGGCCAACCATTTCGTGGCTGTCTCGACCAACGCGGAGAAGGTGGCCGAGTTCGGCATCGACACCGCCAACATGTTCGAGTTCTGGGACTGGGTGGGCGGACGGTACTCCTACGACTCTGCCATCGGGCTGTCGCTGATGATCGCGATCGGTCCGGAGAGCTTCCGGGAGATGCTGGCCGGGTTCCACCAGATGGACGAGCACTTCCGGACGGCACCGTTCGACCGGAACCTGCCGGTGCTGCTCGGGCTGCTCGGCGTGTGGTACGGCAACTTCTTCGGCGCGGAGACGCAGGCCATCCTGCCCTACAGCCAGCATCTGGGGAAGCTCGCCGCGTACCTCCAGCAGCTCGACATGGAGTCGAACGGGAAGTCGGTGGACATCGACGGGAACCCCGTCGACTACCAGACCGGGCCCATCGTGTGGGGCACCCCGGGCACGAACGGCCAGCACGCCTACTACCAGCTCATCCACCAGGGGACGAAGCTCATCCCGTGCGACTTCATCGGGTTCGTCCAGCCGAGTCACGACGTAGGCGACCACCAAGACCTCTTGATGGCGAACTTCTTCGCCCAGACCGAGGCGTTGGCGTTCGGCAAGACGCGCGAGGAGGTGGAAGCGGAGGGCATCGTGGCCTACCAGGTGCCCCACCGGACGTTCCGGGGCAACCATCCGACGAACACGATCCTTGGGACCAGGCTCACTCCGCATGTGCTGGGACAGCTCGTCGCGCTGTACGAGCACAAGGTGTTCACGCAGGGGACCATCTGGAACATCAACTCGTTCGACCAGTGGGGGGTGGAGCTGGGCAAGGTCCTGGCCAACCGGATCGTGCCCGAGCTGGAGTCCGATGAGGAGCCGGACCTGGCCCACGACTCCTCCACGAACGCACTGATCCGCCGGTACCGGCAGCTACGCACGGAGAAAGGACAGGCATGAAGCGGATCATCGACGTTTCGCTTTCCATCGGGCCCGATCTCCTCATCTGGCCGGGCGACCCCCCGATCGAGGTCGCGCCCCGGCTCCAGATGTCGAAGGGAGACCCGGCCAACGTCTCGGAGCTTCGGATCGGGACCCACACCGGTACCCATGTGGACCCGCCGGTCCACTTCGTGGAGGGGGCGGGGGGGATCGACACCGTGCCGGTGGAACTGCTGATCGGCGACTGCGTCGTGGCCGACACGCGGGGCCATCGAGGCCCGCTCGGCCCGGCCGACCTCGATGCGTTGAAGATCCCCGCCGGTGCCACCCGGATCCTGCTGAGAAGCGACAACTCGGAGATCTGGCGCCGCCTGCCGGCCGACTTCCCCGATGACTACGTGCACCTCTCTCCCGAGGGGGCGAAGTGGGTGGTGGAGGCGGGGATCAAGCTGGTGGGAGTGGACTTCCTCTCGGTGGAGATGAAGGGCGCCCCCGGGCACCCCACTCACGTCGAGCTGCTCTCGAACGGCGTGGTGATCGTGGAGGGGCTGAACCTGGCAGACGTCGAGCCGGGCGAGTACACGCTGGTGGTGCTGCCCCTGAAGATCGTGGACGGGGACGGGGGCCCGGCTCGCGCCGTCCTGTTCGAGAAAGACTGAGCCGAACATGACCATGCCCACCGTCGCGCTGTTCGACATCGACGGGACGCTGATCGACAGGGGAGGCGCCGGCGCGAGAAGCTGGAAGAACGCGTTCGACAAGCTCTATGGGATCCCAGCCGACATCGGCTCGCACACCTCGGCCGGGGAGACCGATCCCGTCGTTGCCCGAAAGACGTTCCAAGCCACGATCGGCCGGGATCCCACCGAGGAGGAACTGGCCCGCCTGTTCGCCGCGTACCTCCTGCGGCTGTCCGAGGAGGTGCGCACGTCCGAGGGCTACCGCGTGCTCGAGGGCGTCGAGGACCTCCTGTTGATGTTGTCCGACACGGGGACGATGCTCGGCATCGTGTCCGGAGCCATGGAGGGCGCGGCCCGGGTCAAGCTGTCGCGAGCCGATCTCAACCGATTCTTCGTGTTCGGCGGGTACGGGTTCGATTCGAACGATCGAGCGAACCTCACGCAGGCCGCCATCGACAAGGCGGCGATGCTGCACGGTCACGACGTGGAGCCGGCCCGCGTTTTCGTGGTGGGCGACACGCCCTTGGACGTGGAGGCGGCCAAGGCGGTGGGCGCTATCTCAGTGGCGGTGGCCGGTGGGAAGTTCTCCGAGCATTAGCTCCGCGCGGCCGGCGCCACCCACGTGCTCCCCTCGCTCGCGGCCCCCTTCCCGCAGCTAACCTAGCCTTCGTCCCCGGGCAGTCGGCCGTTCTGCAGACCCAGGCAAGTGCTGCGAACTCCCGATTGCCCCTTGCGCGTTCAACGTAACCAGGCTGGCTACCCGGGGAGGAGATGCATCAAGCCGACCATGTCCGTAAGCAGCGCAACGATGAGGGGGAGCGAGTACAGGGAGGCCCACATCAGTTGTCTGGGCTGGGGCAGGGGGAGCGGACCTGCCTCCTCCCCCGAGCTCGGGACGTAGGCTCCCACGGGAAACCGTTCCCGTGCGCTTGGTGGCCTGCGGTCGATACGTTCCCCCGGGACCGACATCAGGACGAGCGCGAGGAACTCATCGAAGTCGACGAGCATCGGACTCGGCGTGCGGAACCGGACGCCTGGGAGGTTGATCGTAATGGTCCTGCCCGTATGTGTGCCGTTCCAGACCTGCCTTACCGAAAGCACCTCCTCCCACGTCCACCGCCGCGTCCCCACCCACCGTCTGGTCACCTCGATCCACCCGGGTGCGAGCGTGACGCTCGCCGTACACCGCAGTTGCGCCCACACCCAGCCGAGCGTCAAGTAGCTCGCGATGACCAGAGCAACGACGCTCAACAGACCGGACACCCACGCTGAGAGGAAGAGAAAGGAACCGATCACAACGATCTGAACGAACAGAGCAAACACCCAGAAACTCCGGTTCTCGTGGTAAGTCCTGGGCTCGGTGCCAAGGGTCTCCCAGCTCGGAGGTTCTGGCTCAGCGAGTGGTTGGCCCGCCCGGATTGCATCAAGCACGTCGAGGTTCCGCTGCTCGGCTTGGCGCATAAGCCGACGCGAGGATCTGATGGCGATGGCAAGCGAGCCGATCAAGAAGAGCGTCGGAACGACCTCCTTCCACACGGGAAGCGGCATCACCAGGAGGGCCAGTCCGTAGGCAAGTGCCACCCAGGCGATAAGAGTTGCGATCCGCCGACTGCTCGCTTCATACCGAGCGAGCGACACGATCTGCGCGGCCCGATGCGGGTTCGTCTGCGGCTGCTTGGCGGCCGCGTCTCTCCGTAGACTCCTACGGTCGGCACCCGGGAGCGAACGCCACCATCTCTGAAACTCAACACCTTCGAGAATGCGTGGTAAGTCTGGACGATCAGGGTGCGGCGGGGGCGCCGAGGGTGGAATATCAAAGGGCTCAACGGATGCGGCGTTGGTCGTCCAATTGGTGCCCCGTGCCGTCTCGGTTGGTCCGCCTGGCGGCAACGGAATCAAACGCGTCCCGCAGACGCACACCTCGGCTGTCGAGTCATTCTCCCGGCCGCACCACTGGCACCGTCGGATCGTCATGGCAATCCTATCGGCGCCTTCTGTCACTCCATTAGGCGCAACCGAGATTAGGCGCAACCGAGATCCTTACTCCGTTCGCTGGGCCAGACGAGCCAGGGAGTCGGCCTCGGCGTGGATGACTTCGCGGTCGCGCAGGCGCTCGAGCCACTCCGCCGGGAGGCCGGCCTCGCCCACGCGCGTGCCCACGAGCGCGCCGGCCACCGCCGCGTTCGTGTCGGTGTCCCCGCCCAGCGACACCACTCGCCGAACCTCGGTCTCGTAGTCACCGCTCCCCAGGAGCGATTGCAGAGCCACGCCCGCCGTGAAGAGGCAGAAGCCCTGATCGGGTCCGTCGATCCGGCGGGCTCCGCCGGCCGCCTCCACCAGGTACTCGAGCTCCTCGCCCCCCTCTCTGTCCTCCACGGCGAGCAGCGCAGCTCGAACCGCGTCCTCGGGTGCCTCGCCGCGAACCAGCGCGGCCGCTACCGACGTGACGGCGAGCACCGCGGTCCCGCACCGTTCGTCGTAGTGCGTGAGTGCCGACAGCTGCGGAGCCACCTCGAACAACTCCTCCGGCCGGTTCGCGTAGGCCAATCCGAGCGGCGCGCAGTACATCACCGACCCGTTCCCCGCCGAGACCTCGGGGCCACGCTCATCCCACACCGCCCGCGCCGCCTCGAACGCGTCCTCGCCTTCGTCAACCCGCTTCAGCACCCGCCGGGTCAGGCTTCCCACGTCGGGCGGGTTCGAGCGGAACCACTCCAGATGCCGGGCCACCAGTTCCTTTGGATCGAACCCGCCCCGGGCGGCCAGGCTCCTCACCAGGTTCCGAGCCATGGCCGTGTCGTCAGTGGTCGAGCCCGGGGGGAGGTCCATCCACCGGCGCTCCAGGGCCGGTACGGGATCGGGGACCTCGCTCGCGCGCGAGAACTCGAAGGGGGCGCCGAGGGCGTCTCCCAGCGCCAGCCCCAGCACGCTTCCGACGACCCGGTCGGCGACGTCCATCGGTCCGCGATGCTATCGGCCGCGGTCACGCGCAGCGGCGGATTGGTACCCTTGCTGCCCGCATGAACAAGATCGGACCCGCCCATCGAATGTGCCGCCGGGTCGGCGCGCCCGTCTGCGGGCGCCCCAACTGCCCCGCCAACAAGCGTCCCTTCCCTCCCGGCCAACACGGGAGGGGCCGCAAGCGTTTCTCCGAATACCAGGTCCGGCTGCTCGAGAAGCAGAAGCTCCGGGCCATCTACGGCGTCGGCGAGCGCCAGATGCGCGTCTACTACGACCGGGCCTCGCGCAAGACGGGAGTCACCGGCGAGGAGCTGATCCGCCAGCTCGAGACCCGCCTGGACGCCGTCACCCTCCGCCTGGGGTTCGCGCTCACCCAGCGCCAGGCCCGCCAACTCGTCTCCCACGGCCACGTCCTGGTGGACGGCCGACGGGTGGACGTACCGAGCGCCCAGGTGAAGCCGGGCCAGACCATCGAGGTCTCCCCCAAGGCTCGGAACCTGGTTTCGGTCCGGGAGGCCCTGGAGATCACGCCGGAGCCGCCCGCCTACCTGTACCGGAACAAGGACGAGGTGAAGGGCACGCTCTCGAGAATGCCCGAGCGCGACGAGGTCCCGCTCCCGGTGCCCATCGAAGAGCGCCTGATCATCGAGTACTACTCGTAGCCGGCCGTCGCCGGCGAACGCGAGCCGGCGGCGTCCTCCGGGGTGAGGGCACCTCGCACGAACGCCACGACCTCCCGCTCTCTCCGGCGCAGTGACGCCCGGCCCTTGTCCTTCCCGACCACCGCGCTCAGGACGCTGGCCTCGGTGAGCGAGCCGACCACCGCCGTGTACAGCGTGAACAGCAGCAGGGCCGGGTCCTGCCGGCGGATCTGCCCCTCCTTCATCCCGGTCTCCAGGAACGAGATGGCCCGCAGGCGAAGCGGGTCCAGCACGTCGGCGAACCGCTCGAAGGCCTCCGGCCCCAATCGCCCGGCCTCCCGGACGAACATCGGAAACTCCGGCCACTCCTCGGCCAGGCGGAACACCGCGTGCATCACGGCCTCGGCCCGCTCCCAATAGGTCTCCCTGCCGGCCAGGGCCTCGGTCAGGGTCTCCGCCAGGCGTTGTCCCGCGGCGGCCAGACACGCCTCGAGGAGCGCCTCCTTCGTGGGGAAGTAGTACAGGAGCGTCTGCTTTCGGATCCCGGCGGCCGAAGCGATGACGTCGAGGCTCGCGCCGTTGTAGCCGCCGCGGCCGAAGTGCCGGATGGCCTCCTCGATCAGCAGGTGACGGCGCTTCTCTCCGCCGGTCCGGGTCATGGAGTCATCGCCAGGCCGGAGGCTCGCCGCTCCGGCGGATGGGCCGCGACCCCTCCCAGGTCCGCCGCCACTTTGGGCCGGCCGGCCCGGCGAGCTTGGGGGTCTCGCCCCGCTCCGCGCGTCGGCGGGCCTCCCACCAGCTCGTCCGGTCCTCATCGAACAGCTCGGCGATGGACCGCTGCATCCGAAGCGACAGCGCCTGATGGGTCTCGTTCGGGCGCGGATGGACGGGGCGGCCGTACCGGACCCGGATCGGCGGGCGCCCGGGCATGGGCCAGAACCGGCCCTTCGGCATCGCCGCGTGCGCGCCGACGATGGCGATCGGCACGACCGGCATGTCCATCTCGACTGCCAAGCGGGCGGAGCCATGGCGGAACCGTTGCACCCACCCGTCCGGCGAGCGGGTGCCCTCCGGGAAAACGATGAGGTTCCATCCGTCCCGGATCAGCTCCTTGGCCTTGTCGGTGGCCCGCTCGCCGCCGCCCCGCTCGATGGGGAAGCCCCCGTACACAAGCGCGGTGAACGCCGAGCGCCACCACACGTCGAAGAAGTAGTCCTTCGCCGCGGCGGTGGCCGTCTTGTTCCGCCACGTCGGCGGCAACGTGGTCAGGATCAGCGTGGCGTCCAGGTGGCTCGAGTGGTTGCTGATGAACATCACCGGCGGCCTCATGCCATCCAGGTTGTCGAGGCCGAACACCTCGGGCGAGGTCTCGTTCCACACGAGCGGCTTCATCACGAGCAACAGGATGGCGTCACGGGCCGAACGCCCGGCCTCGGTCCGCGCCCAGTCGGTGGGGAACGCCCACCGCTCGGGCGGCGAGGTGTGGGCTTCCGCGTTGCGGGGTACCGCGGGTCGGCGACCCCACCGGAACCCTTCAGCGACGCTTCGAACCTCGTCGGCGAACGAGCGCTTCTTCGGAGCCATCAGCGCACGTCCGCGATCGTGAGCGGCGGCACGTGGAGGTAGGTGATGGACGGCGAGCGCCCCACCGTCTCGCCGGCCATCTCCAGGGCATCCCGGAACGAGCTCGCCGCCCGGTAACCCAGTCGGTCGCACGACTTCGGGTTCCCGCCCACCACGATCACGTCGCCCAGGTAGTCCAGGGCGTGCGCGCCCCAGTACCACATGTAGAAGGGGTGGACGCCGTGGTACGCGTGGCTCTTCCGGTACAGGTGGACGTACCAGGGGTCGGCGGCGTACTGCTGCTCGTACTTCGACTCGACCGTCGAGGGGTCGGTGGTCTCCGACAGCACCTCCTCGAAGAAGTCGACGTACGAGGGGTGATGGACCTGGTGGAACTCCCAGGGCACGGGGTGGAACATGATCATCGCTCCGCCCGGCCGGACCACGGGCTTGTTCCGGTACATGTTGAACAGGTACCCGAGGCCAAGGCAGTGCACCAGGATGGGGTTCATGATCGAGTTCACGTTGTAGGGGCCGACGTACGGCAGGCCCACGACCATGATGTCGCTCTGCCCGCTCACCTCGGTGAGCTGCTGCTGGTGCAGCCGGGCCAGGGTCCGCTCGTGGACGGCCTCCGTATCGCCGGCATTCACCCCGGTCACGCCGTAGGGCGACTCGATCCGCATCCACACCTGGTGGCGGAGCTTGGGCGGGGCCATGTCGTTCGCCTTCTTTGCGGCGAGGTACGTGGCCTGGTCCTTCACCGACCACTCCCACTCCCGCTTGTTCATGAACCCGAAGGGCTCGGGGAAGACCTGGTTGTTCAGGGTGGTCTCGATGGTGAAGATCCGCACGCCGTTGTCCTTCAGCAACTTGCCCATTCGCGCGCACGAGTCGTGGATCGCGGAGTGCCCTGGCCGGGGATCCATGTAGGACTTCGAGTGCAGCATCGTGGTGACGTTGTGGTGGGGCCGGACGCCCCGGTAGCTGGCCAGTCCCACCGGGACGGACTTATGACCGCCGTCCATCGCGACCAGGTTGATGTTCACGTACACGATGAGGTCGGACTGGGCGGCGCGGGTGTTGATCTCGACGTCCTCGCCCTTGTCCGTCGCACCGACCAACGTGAGGTTGGCTTGGTCCTCGGCGTCGTGGTTCGTGAGGTCGCGTGGGTAGAAGGACCGGTACACCCGCTCCCCCACCGCGTGCTTGATCTCGTCGGCGGTCATCCGGCGGTGGAGCGAGGTGGCCACGATCAGCTTCACGTCCTCGACACCCTTGTGCGCCGCGAGCTCGATGACCTCTTCCAGGACGAGTTGGCGGATGTCCGGGGCTCGCATCGGCGGGAGCGGGAGCGAGATGTCGTCGAAGGCGATCGTGAGCTTCATGCCGGGCTTCAGCAACGCGGTGAGCGGCTCCGAGTCGTGGGGCTCGGCCAGGGCCCCGCGGATCGCCCCCCGCAGGTCCTTGATGCTACGCAACGGGTCCGGCGGGTAGACCACCCGGGTTCCCAGGGGGAACTTCTGGAGCCGGAACCCCTCGCCCTCGTGGACGAGGAGCGGCGGCGTCCGCTCGTCGACCTCCAACACGAACCCCGGTCTCGTCACGGGCTCCTCCTCATCTCCCTCCGCGGGGCTGCTGCCCCCCTGGACCCCCGTGTTCTCCCTTCGTCGGTCGGCCGCCTTCGGCGAGCCACCGCCGACCAGGAGGACCGCAGCAGCCTGATCCGCTCCGCTTCGCTCCGCGGGGCTGCTGCCCCCCTGGACCCCCGTGTTCTCCCTTCGTCGGTCGGCCGGGACCCCCGCATCACTCCGCCCTCGGGTCGAAGGCCACCTTGAGCGTTCCCAGCCTCCCCGCCCCCAGCGCGTGGTCGATGGCCTCCCGCCACCGCCCGAGGGGATACGTCGCGCCGACGATCCCGTCGATGGGGGTCTCGGCCGCGATCCGCATCGCGATGTCGAACGTGGGCACGCGTTCCTTCTTCCGCCCGGCTGTTCCGCTCGAGCCGAGCCCCGCCGAAACCGACTCCGTCCCGCCGGTGTAGGCGCCGATCAGCTCGAGCTCGCGGTACCACAGCGGGGTGAGGTCGACACCCGCCACCGGGATCCCGGCCAGCACCACCCGACCGCCGGCCTTCGAGCTCCGGAGCGCGAGGTCAAGAGACCCCTTCGAGCCCACGCAGTCGATGGCCACGTCCACCCCGCCCAGCAGGAACGGGCTGCCTCGTTCGGGCTTCAGCTTCAGCGCACCCGTTGAACGCCTGACCTCGTTCAGCGCCGCGCCGGGCGACACGACCTCGGTCGCCCCGAACGACTCCGCCCATCGCCGTTGGCGCTCGTGCTTCGCCACCACCACGATGCTGCCGGCCCGGGTGAGGGCCTTCAGCGCGATCAGCGTGAGGACGCCGACCGTCCCGGCCCCCACGACCAGCACGTCCGCGTTCGGCCGGACGCTCGCCCGGAGCGCACAGTGAACCGCGCACGCGAGCGGCTCGACGAGCACGGCCCTTCGGTCCGAAAGACCGTCGGGGACAGCGTGCAACTGCGAGGAGTGCGCCACGAACATCCTGCTCCACCCGCCGCCGGTGTCGGCGCAGTACCCGGTCTGAAGCCCCGCCGCGATGTGCCCCGTCGTCACCCGGTCGCACCTTCCGAACAATCCCTCCCGGCACGATCCGCACATCGGCTCGATGCCGCGGGCGGCGCAGGACAGGACGGGTTCCAGGACCACCCGCGCGCCGGCGGACAGGCCGTCAACGTCGTCGATCAGCTCGCCGACGACCTCGTGCCCCGGCACGAACGGCAGCGACACGAGCGGCGAGAAGTAGAAGCTCGATTGCCCGGAGATGGTTGCCAGGTCCGACCCGCAGATCCCGGACAGGAGCGGCCGGACCCGGGCCCACCCTGGGCCGGGGGGCTCCGGGTCCTTCTTGCTCACCAGCCGGATCGGCGCGAGTGGCCCGGACACGAGCCCGGGCACCCGCTCGCCCACGGCTCGAGCTGCGAGGTACCGGGGGACCGAGCGGAACAGCTCGAGGGCCTGGATCGTCATGCCGCCTCCCTCATCGCACCGCCGGCTTGGGGAACCGAACCCGGGGCATGCCGCCGGACATCCCCCATTCCTCGATCGGCCACCGCCGCCGCCGGGCCACCCGCAACAGGGCGGCGTCGGGGGAGACCACGACCGGGTTCCCCACCGCACGAAGCAGCGCGAGGTCCGAGTGGCTGTCGGCGTACGCGTACGAGGCCTTGAGGTCGGCTCCCTCGGCCTCCGCGTACCGGCGGAGCCACGCCGCCCGGGCCTCGCCGATCAGCGGCGGCTCGGCCATGAAGCCGGTGTACCGCCAGTCCTTCACCTGGAGCCTGGCCGCGATGACCTCGTCGAACAGCGGGGCCAGGGGCCGGACGAACGGCTCGGCCGCGGCCGTGATCATGATCGTGCGGTGCCGGGCCGCCCGGTGCTCGCGGATCCGCCGCACGGCCGCGGCCGAGACCTTCTGGAGCATGAACTCGGCGACCACGTCGTCGATCAGGCGGTCCACCCCCTCCACGGAGGCGTCCTCGAACCGCCGGAAGAACGTGCGGAGGAACTCCCCCCGGTCCCGCCGGTCCGCCAGGAGGTAGGACGGGATGCGGGAGAACACCGAGAACAGCTCGCCCGGCCAGTCCTCCCACGGGAGGTCGGCCATCCGCGCCCACACGTAGGACTCGACCACGTTGGAGGGGAGGATCGTCCCCTCCATGTCGAAAAGGGCCAGCACGAGCTGCTCGCGTTCGCGGATCCGCACCTTGGGCTTCACCCGGGCGGTGGACAGCGCCCGGAGGCCGATCGTGACCGCCGGGCAGTGCACCTCGACGAGGTAATGGTGCCAGTCGATGGTTGCCGCGTCGAAGGGGAACGTCCGCTGGTCCGCATCCGACAGCGACCGGATCAGCTCGAGCGTCCGATCGTCGGTGTAGATGACCTCGGCCTCGGTGTACGCGCCGTACAGGTCGGCGTACCTGCGGATGAAGTCGACCCGCCCCTTGTCCCGGTCCACCCGGGCCACAAGGTCGCGCATCTTCCTCGACTTCGGTAGGTGCGTGACGACCCGGTCCGCGTACTCCACCGCCTTCTCCGCCGTCTTCAGCAGGCGCCCCACCTTGAGATGGCCGGGGAAGTCCCATTCGGGGACCCTGATCTGGCCTCGGCCCCGCTCAGGCAACGGGTTGGCCTCGAAATACTCCTTGACCAGCTCGTATAGCCCGAGGTACTGGAGCGGGTTCCGGGCGCCCGAGGACACGTGGTAGTACGCGGGCGTGGACGGCTCCGGGGGATGGGCCGCCACCGCCACCATCGCGTTCACGACGTGGTCGACCGGGATGATGTCGACGATCCCCTCGGGGATGCCGGGGAACTCGGGGATCGTGCCCCGCCCGTATGCCAGGATGATGGGCTCGGCCATCTTGAACCCCTCGATCCAGCCGGGGTAGGGGTGCTTCAGCGCGCTCTCGATGATCGACGGGCGGACGATCGAGAGCGGCACGCCGTGCTCGGAGGCCAGCTCCTCGACCGCGCGTTCCCCCATGGCCTTCGTGAACGTGTAGTTGTCGGGCCACCCCAGGGTCTGCGCCCGGGCCCGCCCGTACTGGACCAGGCGTTTGGTCACCCACTGCTTACGGCGCTCCTCCGCGTCATCGGAAACCGACTGGGGACCGGCCCGGCCGTGCTCCCGCTTCGCCTTGGTCATCAGGGCGTCCAGGATCTCGGGCCGGCGGGAGGCGGCCTCGACGTCGCGGCGAGCCTGGAGGGCCAGGTCGGCCTCGGCCCGCCAGTTCACCCTGTGGTCCAGCGTGGCCTCGGGGATCACCCCCTTGCGGTTGCCCGCCACGTAGGCCGTGGACACGTGGACGAGGTGGGGGCGATTCGCCGCGGCCAGCAGGTGCTCGTAGAACCGCACCGCACCCAAGAGGTTCGTCAAGAACCCCTCGTCGATGGGCGGGTCGAACGAGACCGTCGCGGCGCAATGTATGACGACGTCGACGTCGCCGGGGAACTCGGGGAGCTCCTCGGCGAAGTCGCCTTCGATGACCTCGACCCGCTCGTCCAGGATCCGCGCGATCCCGTCGGCGCCGACCCGGTCGCTCAGGACGTTGAACGTGGGGCGCGACATCAGCGACTCGACCCGCTGCCGCCCGGTCGAGCCGAGCTGCGGCCGGACCAGGAGGGCCACCGTCGCGCCCGGGACGTCCAGGAGCAGCCGTTCGAACACGGCCTGGCCCAGGAACCCGGTGACCCCGGTGACCAGCACCTTCTTGCCGGCCAGGCGCTCGGCGAGGGAGGCAGGCACCCCGGGGTTCGACGACGCCTTCTCTACCACGCGGCAGATTATGCCCTATCTACCAACCGGTAGACAAGTCCACCCCGTACCCTGTTGTCCGCCATGGCGCGGGGAGGGGGGACCGGCGAGGACGGGGCCGAGCTGTGGCAGCCCCCGCCGTGGCGCGAGGTCTTCCAGGGCGCGTTGGGCCGCCTGACCGCCGGGCTCCTCCTGCTCGAGGCCCTGGTGGCCGTGGAAGCCCTGATCGTGATCGTGATCCTGCCCGCGGTCCGCCGGGACCTCGGCGGGATCCAGTTCTACGGCTGGGCGTTTAGCGCAACGAGCTTGGCAACCTTCGCCTCGATCCCCATCGGAGGCCGCGCCATGGACCGGTACGGGCCGCGGAAGCCGCTCGGGCTGATGCTCTTCGTCTACGTGGCCGGGCTCGTCATAGCCGGGCTCGCGCCTTCCATGCCGGTCCTCGCCATGGGAAGGTTCGTCCAGGGGTGCGCGGCCGGCGTGTTCTACTCCGTCTCGCTGGGGACGGTGGCCAAGTCCTACCCGCAGCGGATCCGGCCCCGCGTCCTCGCGCTCCTCGCCTCGATGTGGGTCCTCCCCGGGCTGTTCGGCCCGCCCTTCGGCGCGCTCCTGGCGACGACAGTGGGGTGGCGGTGGGCCTTCCTCGCACCCCTGCCCATCCTGTTCGTCATCGCCGCCCTCATCTTGCCGGCCATGCCGGATGCGGCCGGTGACGCCGACGCAGGCAAGCTGCCGGTCCGTTGGCCGGTCCAGCTCATGGTGGGCGCCGGGCTGTTCCTGGCCGGACTGACCGAGCCCTCATGGTGGAGCCTGCTCATGATCCCGATCGGCCTCGCGGTCGGCCTGCCCGCACTTTCCCGCATCGCCCCAGCCGGTTGGCTGCGGGCCCGCCCCGGGCTGCCGGCCGCTGCGGCCGCGGCGTTCCTGCTCTCGGCGGCGTTCTTCGCCGTGGATGGGTTCGTCCCACTGATGCTGACGGAGGTGCGCGGGCTCTCGGTGGCCGAGGCCAGCATCGTGGTGACCCTCGCCACGGTGGCGTGGGCGCTGGGGAGCTGGTGGCAGTCCCGGAGGATCGGACGAGTCGGCGTCCCAGCGCTGGTGGCCGGGGGCGCGGCGGTCGTGGCCGGCGGCACGGTGGCGGTGGCGATCGGCCTGACGTCGGCGCCGATCATCATCGCCTACGCCGGGTGGGGCATCGCCGGCATCGGGATGGGCGTGGCCTTCCCAACGGTGCCGCTCGCGGCCATGACCGAGGCCTCCGAGGGTAGCGAGGCCGGCGAGCTCTCGGCGATCCTGCTCACCGACACCCTCGGCGTGGGCCTGGGGGTCGGCCTGGGCGGCGCCAGCATCGCCATCGCCGAGGCCACGGGCAGCGGCCTTAAGGCCGGGATCGCCGGAGCGTTCGTCATCGGCCTCGTCGCGGCGCTCGCGGCGATCGGCGTGGCCCGCCGGCTACCTAGGGGCGGTCGGTAGACTCGGCGGTCTGATGGCGAACCCGGAGCCGCGAACCCCTCGTACCTGATCCTGTTCGGCGGCCACATCGCGAGGCGTGAGACCGTCACGCTGGTGGCCGAGGAGGGCCGGCGGCTGATCGGGTTCCTTGATATGGAGTTCCGGCAGCGTCTGGGCATCCCCGGCCGCAAGCCTGGGTGAACGACCTCATCGTGACCGAGTCGATGCGGGGGAAGGGGGTTGGCCGGGCGTTGCTGGCCTGGGCCGAGGACCTGGCTCGCGCGCGCGGGTACTTCCGGATGTCACTCGAGACGGCGAGCAGGCGAGAGGCGACGCACCGCTGCGCGGGAGGGGTGGACCGACAACGGGAAGTGGTTCGTCAAGCTCCTCGACGAGAGCTGGCGGCAGATCGGCTTCGGCGAGTAGCCGCGAGTTCTTCGGTGACGGGTGGCCCGGACTTGCCATCCGCCGGCGGTGGTTCGGCTATGAGAACAGATGCTCGGCGATCTGCACCGCGTTCAGGGCGGCCCCCTTGCGCAGGTTGTCGCCGCAGGAGAAGAGCAGGAGCGAGTCGTTGCGGCCGGGTGCCTGCCGGATCCGGCCCACCAGCACCTCGTCGCGGCCGGCAGCCTCCAGCGGACTTGGGTACACCCCGTTCGTGGGGTCGTCGCGGACATCGACCCCGGGCGCCGTGGACAGCACCTCGCGAGCCCGGTCCGGGGTGATCGGCCGGGAGAACGTGGCGTGGATGGATACGGAGTGCCCGACCGGCACCGGCACCCGAACGCACGTGGCCGCGAACTCGAGGTCCGGCATCGAAAGGATCCGCTTCGCCTCTCGGTGCATCTTGATCTCCTCGAGCGTGGACCCGGACTCCTCGTCGAACACGTCGATCTTGGCCACGACGTTGTAGGCGATGGTCTTGCCGAAGACCTCTCCCACCGGAAGGGCGGACGGGTCCGGGCGGCCGAGCTCCTCCTCCATACCGTGGAGCTTCTCGATCTGCTCGGCCAGCTCCCTGACGCCCTTGTGCCCGGCACCGGACACGGACTGGTAGCTCGACAGGACCAGCGAGCGCAGCCCGGCCTCGCGGTGCAGCGGCGCCACCGCCATGAGCGTCGTGATGATCGTGCAGTTCGGCACCGAGACGATCCGGGGCTTGGACGCGAGCGACTCGGGGTTCACCTCGGGGATGGTGAGCGCGGCGTCAGGGTCCATGCGGAAAGCGCTCGAGTTGTCGATGCATACCGTCCCGGCGCCGGCGGCCTCCGGGATCCAGGTCTTCGCCACCTTGCTGCCGCAAGAGGACAGCGCGACGTCGGCGCCGCGCAGCGCATCGAGGGAGAGGACGCCGACGGTGTGGTCCTTCCCGCCGAACCGCAAACGCGAGCCGGCCGACCGCTCGGACGCGAGAGGGATCAGCTCATCGACCGGGAAGCTCCGCTCCTCCAGGATGCGAAGCATCTCCCGCCCAACGGCTCCGGTGGCTCCGACGACGGCGACCCGCATGGCCCCCCATGGTAGCGGCCCACTGCACCCGAGGGTGCGCCGCTCTAACGGAAGCGCCAGGAGACCAGCATGTCCTGGAAGGAGGCGGCGTGTTGGTCGAAGCTGTCGGCCACGTCGTTCAGGGTGATCCGCCAGCCCACGTCGTCCCGGACCACGACCACCTCGCGAAGCTGGTAGGACGTCCCGGAATCTGAGGTCGTGGCCATGTCCCAGGCCTGGGCGGCCACGCCGTCGATCTCGGCCTCCGAGGCCGGGCCGGGCACGAGGCCGGCCTCCTCGTTCCTCTGCCGAACGAGGTTGGCGAACCCCTGGAGGTCGGCGCCCCGCTCCAGGTCAACCGCCTCCACGATCACGGTCACGCCCTCGGACGGAACGGCGAACTGATCGAGCTCGACGTTGCTCCCGAACCGGGCTCGCTCGGCCGTCCAGCCCTCCGGGACCGTCAGGCAGTACCCGAAGTTGGCGGAGGTGAAGTTGGTGCCCCGGCAGGGGTCCGGCTGGAACAGCAGCCACGCGCCAACCCCGATCACCGCCGCGGCGAGCACGCCGACGAGCACCGCGGCCGGCACCTTCGACGGGCCCTTCCGCGGGGTGAACTCGAAGGGTGGGCGCTCGGAGCCGGCGCTGCGGGACAGCATGTACGTCGCCACCGGCTCCAGCGACCGGCCGCATTTCGCGCAGACCTGCGCGTCCTCCTGGTTCGCGTGCCGGCAGCCGGTGCAGACGATCATCCCTCGCCTCCGTCGGACCGGCCATCGAGGCCGAAGCGAGTGTGGATCACCTGCACGGCCCGTTCGGCGTCGTCGGCGCGCACGATGCAGGAGATGCGGATCGACGACGTCGAGATCATCTCGATGTTGATGCCCTCCGACGCGAGAGCGTCGAACATGTCGGCTGCCACGCCCGGGTGGCTCTTCATCCCCGCTCCCACCAGCGAGACCTTGGCGATGGCGTCATCGGTGGAGAACCGGAAGGCGCCGACGTCCTGGACCACGCCCGCCAGGAGGCGCGCCAGGCCGGGGAGGTCCTCCCTGGGCACGGTGAAGGAGACGTCGGTCTTCCCCTCGTGCGAGACGTTCTGCACGATCATGTCCACGTTGATGCCTTCGGCGGCGACCGCCTTGAAGATGGCCGCGGCGATGCCGGGGCGGTCGGGAACTTCCTCCAGCGTGACCTTGGCCTCACCCACGTCGATGGCCACACCCGAGATGAGCGCCTGCTCCATGCCGCGTTCGTCCTCCTCCACGACCCACGTGCCCGGCTCGTCCGTGAACGAGGAGCGCACGTGGATGCGCACGTTGTTCCTCCGAGCGTACTCCACCGAACGGAGCTGGAGAACCTTCGCCCCGCACGCGGCGAGCTCGAGCATCTCGTCGTAGGAGATCCTGCCGATCTTCCGGGCCTCCGGGACGATCCGTGGGTCCGCGGTGAATACGCCCAGGACGTCCGTGTAGATCTCGCAGAACTCGGCTTCCAGCGCCGAGGCCAGGGCCACGGCCGTGGTGTCCGACCCGCCCCGGCCCAGCGTGGTGATGTCGAACGAAGTGGACAGGCCCTGGAACCCGGCCACGATAACCACGTTTCCGGCGCCGAGCGATTCCTGGATCCGCTGGGGCCGAATCTCCACGATCTTGGCTCTGCCGTGCTGGGTGTCGGTGATGATCCCGGCCTGCGACCCCGTGTAGGAGGCGGCCCGGCATCCCCTGGCGTTGATGGCGATGGCGAGCAGCGACATGGCGATCCGCTCGCCCGCCGTGAGCAGCATGTCGAGCTCGCGGGGCTCGGGGGTCGGGGTGATCCGGTCGGCCAGCGCCAGGAGGTCGTCGGTGGTGTGTCCCATGGCCGAGACCACCACGACCACGTCGTGGCCCGCCTCCCGGGCGGCCACGACCCGGTCCGCCACCACCCGGATCCGCTCGGCATCACCGACCGAGGTCCCTCCGTACTTCTGGACGATGATCGACACGAGCGTCTTCCTCCGGTTTCGGTGAGGGTAACAGCCCCCACGGGACGGAACCGCGATGCGAGCAAGCTACTTGGCGAAGTCGTCGGCCAGTCTGGCCAACGCCTCCACCGCGGCGTGGTCGTTCGGCGGGCCGATCGTGCTCACCGAGACGGCGAACCGTCTCGATCCGCGGACGAACGACACGCGCTCCTGCACCCGGCCCGACGAGTAGAGGATCCGAAGCCCGCTGGAGCCCTCCACGCCGTCCACCCTGAATACCTGGTCCGAGTAGGCGCAGGAGAACCGGTCGGCCCAGGCCTGGAAGGCGAGAGCTTCCTCGTGGCTGTCGAACTCGGTCACCTCGGCCAGAGTGCGCGGCCACGTCCGCATGTAGGCCCGGCGGAAGCCGCCGTCCCGGAGCTCGGCCTCCCACTCCCAGCCGCGGTACTTCAGGGTTGCATACGCCGACAGATCGAGCGGCCGCTCCATGACGGGCATCCCGCCCGATGGCGATGTGGATGGGAGCAGCTTCCCGAGTCCTCCCTCGTATGAGGTCCGATCTCCGAACGAGAGGCTTCGCGCCACGTCGTCCAAAAGCGCGACCCGGGCGCAGACCAATGTGGAGGTCACGTTCCCTTGGGAGCCCGGGTCCTCGGGAGGGCCGGTCGCCGGCTCCGGCGGAGCGCCGGCGGAGCTGGCGAGCAGGATGGCACCGATCACGACGAGCGAGACCACGGCCGGCACGACCGCTCCCCGGAGCGAGCGAGACCTGACCGGTTGTGGGAAGCGGAAGGCCCCCGGCATAGGCGGGACCGAGCGCCTCCGCCTGGAGAGGCCGGTCTCGATGATCGCGCCCTCGCGCACGGCTCGCACGTAGTCGACCAGGACCGCCGCGTCGCTCTGCGAGCCGAGCGTGGAGAACACGTAATCGTTCCGGCCCACCCGCAGGCGTTCCGGCTCCAGGTCGACCGGCGTATCCGCGATCGGGTAGCGGGCGAGCACCTCGCCAGGCCGGAACCAGTGCGGTCCGGTGATCGTGAACACGGAGATTGCGCGATCCGTGGCGATCAGCACCACCCGGACCCCACCCGAGACCGCCGGTCCGAACGGGCCCTGGACCTCGGCGCGGGCCGTGCGAGCGTAGACCGCCCACCGGACGGTCTCGCCGGGCTCGAGCCGCGACCGCACGGCTACACCGATCCGTCGAAGCGACCGCACGCCCTTCGGTTCCAGGGAGCCGGCCATGCCACCTCCGCCGGTCACTCAGTCGGGCTCGAAGCTCAGGGCGCGTCGCAGGAAGTCGAGCTGGAGGCGGAGGAGGTTCTCCGTCACCGCCTCGGAGCGGGACAGGTGCGTGAGGTTCGGCAGGAGCAGCAGCTCGTGCCGCCGGCCCGCTTCGAACAGCGCCGCAGAGAGCGTGAGCGTGTGCGCCACCACGACGTTGTCATCGGCCAGCCCGTGGATCAACATGAGCGGCCGCTCCAGCTTCGGCGCATCCTCGATCAGCGAGTTCCGCCGGTAGACCTCGGGCTCCTCGCCGGGGTGGCCCAGGTACCGCTCGGTGTAGTGCGTGTCGTACAGGCGCAAATCGGTGGCGGGGGCGCCGGCCACGGCGGCGTGGAACACGTCGGGGCGGCGGAGGACAGCCATAGCGGCCAGGTAGCCGCCGAACGACCAGCCCCGGATGGCCACCCGCGAGAGATCCAGGAACCCGAACCGCTCGGCCGCCGCATAGAGGGCGTCGACCTGGTCGTCGAGGGCCACCGTGAAGTCGCGGAACATCTCCCGCTCCCACGCCGCGCCCCGGCCCGGCGTGCCCCGCCCGTCCACGACCAGCACCGCGAACCCGTGCTCCGCGTACCACTGCGACGTGAGGTAGGCCGCCGGGGTCCGAACCACCCGCTGCCAGCCGGGGCCCCCGTATGGGTCGAGCAGGACCGGGAGCGCCCCCCCGGGCTCCTTGCCTCCGGGAAGGAGGAGCGCGCCCCGGAGCTCCTGCGAACCGAGCGAGACGAAGACCGGGCGGGGATCGACAACGGGCCGCTCGGCCAGGCGCTCCAGGGCGGCGACCGGCCGGCCACCCCGCCGGACCTCGGTTCGGGGAAGGACGTCTTCCTCCGTGGTCGAGGTCACGACGAGGACGTCGCCTCCCACCGCCGCGGCGTGCACGCCGGGCTGATCGGTGAGCCGCTCGGGCCGCTGCCCCGGCGCCACTCGCCATAGGTGGACCTCGGTCGGTTCCTCCGACGCCGTGAACACCACGTCGTCCCGGGTGCCCAGGACCTGCCGGACCTGGAGCCCCGGCGGGGTGGCGAGCTCGCCTCCGATCAGCACCCGCCCGGCGCCTTCGGCGGTCACGACATGCACCAGCCTGCCGTCGGAGAGGCGGGTCGGCGAGTCCGGGGGAAGATCCACCCACGCCGGGTCGGCATCCTCGCGGACCACGGTGGTCCGGCCACTCCGGTAATCGGCCTCGAGCAGGCGAACGGCTCGCTGGTCCCGCGCCTGCACGAGCAGGGTGAGGGGAGCGCCCTCGCTCCAGTCCACCCGGGCCAGGTACGGGAAGGCGGCCCGGTCCCACTCGACGTCCACGCGATCCCCGGTCACCGCGTCGAACACCGACAGGGTGACGGTGGCGTTGTCGGTGCCGGCCGCCGGGTAACGCACGGCGCGCGGCGAGGACGCCGGGTCCGTGGGGTCGCCGATGTGCCACACCGCCACCGGCCGCTCGTCCACCCTGGCCGCCGCGATGTGCGTACCGTCTGGAGACCACCAGTGGCCGCGGTGACGGCCCATCTCCTCGGCGGCCACGAACTCGGGGAGCCCCCAGTTCACGTCGGGCTCGTCGTCGGCGGCGAGCACCCGGTTCACGCCGTCGATCTCCATCATGTGAAGCGAGCCTCCGATCACGTAAGCGACCCGCGTCCCCGGAGGGTCGAGCCGCGGATCGTCCACCGGTGGGGGATGCAGCTCCCGGACCTCGCCGTCCGCCAGGTCCGCCAGGAACAGCCGGCCACCAAGGGCGAACACCGCTCGGCGGACCTCCCGGTCGGTTGCGTAGGTGACCACGCCGCCGGCCTGCTCTCGGACCCGCTCCCGGCGAGCCCGCTCGGCCGGCGAGAGCGTGGCCTCGTCTTCCTCGTACGCGTGCGACCGGGGATCGAAGGCCAGCCGCTCGGCCCCGGTTTCGACGTCGAGGACCCACAGGCAGCTCACCGGGTCGTCGCCCGCCCGCGTGCGCAGGAACGCGACCCGCGAGCCGTCCGGCGCCACGGTGAAGCTCCGGGGAACGCCGAGCGAGAAGTTCCGGGTCCGGGCGGCCTGGCGCGGGTAGTCGTCCGAGCCCGGGTGCGCGTCCGCTCCCCCGGGTGCTGCCATCACATCTCGCGGCGGCCCTCGAGGGCCTGGGAGAGCGTCACCTCGTCGGCGTACTCGAGGTCGCCGCCCACCGGGAGGCCGCTGGCCAGGCGGGTGACCTTCACCCCGAGCGGCTTCAGCAGCGCGGCGACGTACATCGCGGTGGCGTTGCCCTCGAGGTTCGGGTTCGTGGCGATGATGACCTCTACGACGTGGTCGCGCTCCACCCGCTCCAGCAGCTCCTGGACGCGGAGGTCCTCCGGACCGATGCCGTCGAGCGGCGAGATGGCGCCGCCCAGCACGTGGTATCGGCCCTTGATGACGCCGGCCTTCTCGACGGTGGCCGCGTCCTTCGGTTCCTCGACCACGCACAGGACCGTGCGGTCGCGGCCCTCGTCGCGGCAGATCCGGCACAGGTCGCCCTCGGCGACGTTGCCGCACTCCCTGCAGAAGGAGATGCGCTCCTTCGCGTTCGAGATGGCCTCGGCCAGGCGCTTCGCTTCGTCCGGAGGGGCCTTCACCAGGTAGAACGCCAAGCGCTGGGCCGACTTGGGTCCGATCCCCGGCAGCCGCGAGAGCTCATCGATCAGGTCCTGGATGGGGCCCTCGTACACCTACGACCCGCCCTCGGTGGTGGGCTCGGCGCCGAGCTCGGCGCGAAGGCGCGCCAGCGCCTCCTCCTCGGGGAGCGGGGGGTCCTCGTCGACGGCACCGACCACGGCCTCTCGCACGACGCACCGGATGCGCGGCGCGATGCCGAGCAGGTCCTGCAGCGCGGCCCGAAGCTCCTGCTCCCGCTCCTCCACCTTGGCCACCCCGAACGTCCGGTCCGGCGGGAAGACCAGCTCCAGGGTCTCCCCGTCGAACGCAGCGGGTGTCGCGACCTCCAGGAACGAAGGCAGCACCGCCCTGCCGCTCGACCGAAGGTGCTGCACGAGCGCACCCCACGAGCCCCGGATGGCGGAGACGTCGATGGCGGACGTCCCTGCGCCGAGCACCGGTGCGCCGGCCACCTCCGGCGCGGCCTGGGCTTCTACCTCTGGGATGGCTTTCTTTGAGCGTGACTTCCTGGCGGCGACCGAGGGGGCACCGGTTGATGCGGCCACGTCCTGTGCCACCTCGGAGGGCGGAGCTACAGGAGGAGTCGAGCGAGTTCGAGTAGCTGCCTCCGCCGCCCCCGAGGAAGCCGGCTCAGGGGTGATGCCGGCGACGCGTTCGAGCCGCTCGACCCGCGAGATCAGCGCGTGGGGCTGGGCGTCGGTCTCGGGGATCGTGGCCCGGACCAACGCGAGCTCGAGCGTCAGCCTCGGTGAGGTCGTCCACCGCATGTCGGTCTGCGCCGCGAGCAGCAGCGAGATCACTCGGGCCAGCTCGGCCGGCGAGAACTTCGCGGCCTGAGCCAGGAGGCGATCGGCCTCGTCCTGGGGGACGTCCAGCAGGTCCCCCTGCCCGGGCGCGGTCTTGGCGAGCAAGAGGTTCCGGAAGTGAGTGAGGGTCTGTGTGGTCACGTGCCGGAGGTCCTGCCCCTCCTGCACGAGCCGGTGCACGATCTCGAACACGGCCTTCGCATCGCCCACCGAGACGGCGTCGGCCAGCGCATGGTGCACCTCCGCCCTCGGCGCGCCGATCAGGGAGGCCACCACGTCCTCGCCGATCTCGCCCGCCCCGAGGAGGGAAGCCTGGTCGAGCAGCGACAGCGCGTCCCGAACCGACCCCTCGGTTTGCCGGGAGATGGCGTGGGCCGCCTCCGGCGTGAGGGTCATCCCCTCGTCCTTGGCCACTCGCTCCAGGTGCTCGGCTACCATCTCGGGCGGCACCCGTCGGAAGTCGAACCGCTGGCACCGGCCGATGATGGTGGCCGGCATCTTGTGCGGCTCGGTGGTGGCCAGGACGAACCGCACGCCGAGGGGCGGCTCCTCGAATACCTTGAGCAGCGCGTCGAACGCCTCGCGGGACAGGCGCTGGGCCTCGTCGATGATGTACACCTTCTCGCGGCCCTGAACCGGCGCCGTGGGCGCCTTCTCCCGGAGGTCCCGCGCGTCGTCGACGCCTCCGTGCGAGGCCGCGTCGATCTCGACCACGTCGAGGTGCTGGCCTTCCCGGATGGCCACGCATTGCTCGCACACGCCGCACGGCTCGGGTGTGGGCCCGTTCTCGCAGTTCACCATCTTGGCCAGGATCCGGGCGGAAGACGTCTTGCCGGTCCCACGGGGGCCGGTGAACAGGAAGGCGTGGGCCAGGCGGCCCTCGCGGACGGCGCCCACCAGCGCCCGGATCACGTGCTCCTGGCCGAGGACCTCGTGGGGGCCCTGGGGACGGTACTTCCGGTAGAGGGATTGGTACTGCTTCTCGTCGGCCACGTGCTCCCCTCGTTCGCCGGTCCCGCCGCGGGGAAGGACGCGCGCGGGAATCATAGGTGACCGTGCACCCGCCGTTGACCCGGGCAGACCCGAGCGCATCACCGGCCGGTGGCTCCGGCCAGGCGACCCCACGGCACCCGCCCTCGCCCGCTTACGGCTGCTTCCTTCCGGACCTGACCGGGTTCGCAGGTTGGCGTCGCGTGGGACCCGACCATCGTCGCTCCGCACCGGGAGCTGCCTCGGACCCATCGGGCCGCGGGCGGGGATTCAGCCCCGCTGAAGCGGATTGCGGGTACAGGGCACCGCTGGCTCCCCGCCTAGCACGGTCACCGGGCCCGAGTATACGACCGGGTCCGGCACCCCCGGATGAGTCGATCGCGACGTGGTCACCGGACTCACGGAAGGCCGGCGAAGCCGTTCGATACGCTTGCCGACGTGCTTCCGATCGGCGCGATCCTGGTGGACTTCGACGGGACGGCATGCACGGCGGACGTGTCCGAGATCCTGCTCGAGGAGTTCGGCGAGCCCGGGTGGCCGGTGTATGACGAGCTGGTCGACCGAGGCGAGATGGGGTTGCGGGAGGCCGCCCGCCACCAGTCCGCCATGCTCACCGGCACCCGGGACGAGATGCTGGCCTT
>JBOGVG010000098.1:0-4449 GCA_050692435.1 Actinomycetota bacterium | reverse complement strand
CTATGCTCGCCCCCGTTCGGGGTGAGAGTGGAGGAGGGCCCGGCGGTGACGGCAGTGGACGTCGAGCGTCTGCCGTTGATCGACCACCACTGTCACGGGGTGGTGAAGGCCGATCTCGACATGGATGGGTTCGAGAACCTGATTACCGAGAGCACCGACCCGCCGCCCCCCGGGACCAGCCGGTTCGACAGCCCGCTCGGCCTGGCAGTGCGGCGATGGTGCGCGCCGATGCTGGGCCTCGAGCCGTTTCCCTCGCCGGAGGAATACGTGGCTCGTCGGACCGAGCTGGGCGCCGACTCCGTGGCCAGCTCGTTCCTAAAAGAAGCGGGCCTCGGCGCGCTCCTCCTCGACACGGGGTACCGCTCCCAGGAGCTCCACGATCTGAATGCCATGGGTCATCTGGCCGGGGTCCCGGTCCACGAGATCGTCCGGCTGGAGGCCGTGGCGGAGGCCGTGGCCGCATCCGGCGTGGACGCGAGCTCGTACGCCAACGCGTACCGGGAGACGCTCGAGAAGTCGTCGAGACATGCCGTTGGGCTCAAGACCATCGTGGCCTACCGGGGCGGGTTCTCCTTCGAGCCGGAGGAGCCGACCGACGCCGAGGTCATACAGGCCGCCGGGACGTTCCTGGACGCGGCGGCGTCGGGCCATCTCCGGCTGGTGGATCCCGTGTTGCTCCGGTTCGGGATCTGGTCGGGCGCGCGGCTGGCCCGCGAGCGTGGCTTCCCCATGCAGTTCCACAGCGGTTGGGGGGACGCCGACCTCGACCTGCATCTGTCGAACCCCACGCTCCTCACCGGGTTGATCCGCCAGCTCGACCGGCTCGGGGTGAACGTGGTGTTCCTCCACTGTTACCCGTTCCACCGCGACGCGGCGTACCTCTCGTCGGTGTACGGGAACGTGCACTTCGACGTGGGCTCGGCTTTGCACTACCACGGCCCCAGCTCGGCGCGCCTGCTCGCGGAGGCCATGGAGGTCGCGCCGTTCTCGAAGATCCTGTTCTCCTCGGACGCCTTCGGGCTGGCCGAGCAGTACCACCTGGGGGCCATGCTCTTCCGGCGTGCGCTCGGAGAGGTCCTCGACGGGTGGATCGAGGCCGACCACTGCGACGCAGTCACCGCGGGGCGCATCGCCGAGGGCATCGCGCGGGGGAACGCGCTCAGGATCTACCCGCTGCCCTAGCCTTCGCGGGCTGGCGGAGTCAGGACTCCCGAGCTTCCGCCACCGCTCGCTCGATCTGTCCAACGTGATCGTGGGCATGCTCGGCGTAGATCTCGAGCCACGTCTCCACGGAGTAATCCCCGCTCTCCGTGTGCGCCCCGGACCGGCTCCAATCCTCGTCGCTCAGCAAGTCGAGGACCGCGGCGGTGCTCTCCCGAGTAGCCCGCAAGGCGGCCAGCGATGGGCCGAGCGGTCTCATGTCGTAGTGGAGACGGCGAGCGAGCTCCTCCTCGTTGTAGCCCTGGATCACGGGCGCGTCCTCGGCGAGCAGTAGGCGGAGCCGAGCGGCGGAGATCGTCTCGCTGTCCGCCAGGTGATGGATGACCGCACGTGCCGACCACCCGCCGTCGGCGGGCACGTGGTCGAGCTCCTCGTCCGAGAGACCCGCCACGACCTGCTCCACGACTTCCGGCCCCTCCCGGTATCGCGTGATCAGCTCGTCGCGGCGCGCTCCGTCCACGTGAACGACCTCCTCAGAACAGCTCGAGGTATTCCTGGCGCTCCCAATCGCTCACCGAATCGGCGAACCGGGCGAGCTCGTGGCCTCGGATGGCCGTGTAGGCCTTCAGGAACTCCTCCCCGAAGAACTCCTTCGTGGCCGGCTCTGCGGCCAGCTCCCCGAGCGCCTCTGGCAGCGAGGAGGGAAGCGGCTCGAGCGATGGGTCTTCCTCGGCCGGCGCATCGCTCGACGGCGGGGGAGGCGTCAGTCCCTGCTCGATCCCGGCCAGCCCAGCCGAGAGCAAGGCCGCACCGACCAGGTAGGGATTCGACAGGGCGCTGGGACCTCGGTTCTCGGTGTGCGTCGACTCGGGCGCCCCACCCTTCACCCGCACGAGTGCGGAGCGGTCCTCGAGACCCCAGGAGATGTTGGTCGGGCTGAACGTGTGCTTCCGGCGGCGTCGGTGGCAGTTCACGGTGGGGGCGATGAGTGCGTCAACCGCCTTCGCATACCGGAGCTGCCCGGCGATGAACGACCGGCAGACATCGGTGATGCCCTGGGGGTCGTCGGCGTCTCCGAACGCGTTCTTCCCGGTCTTCGAATCGACCAGCGACATGTGAGTGTGGCAACCGCTGCCGGCCGAGTCCGCGAACGGCTTGCTCATGAACGTGGCGAGGTAACCGTCGGCCCGCGCGATCTCCTTCACCCCGTTCTTGAAGGTGAACGCGTTATCGGGGCCCGCCAGCGCCTGGCCCGGCGCGAAGTTGATCTCCCACTGCGACCCGGCGTACTCGCAGTTCGACGTGATGATGTCCACCCCGATCTGGGGCATCTGCTCCAGGATGCGGCCGATCGTGGGGACATACGCGTTCCGAACCGTGTTGAAGATGTGGTACCCGCCGAACAAAGGTTCCAGTGTCTCCGGGTTCAGGAGGTAGAACTCGTACTCGAAGCCCGTGACGGGCTCGTATCCCATGGTTCGGCATCTTTCCAGGGCCCTGCGGTAGACCTGCCGCGGGGTGGCGTCCAGCGGCGTGTCGTCGTACCACCTGGCGTCGCAGATGAGCCGGGCCGTCCGGTCGACCCATGGGACCACCGCGGCCGTGTCCGGGTCGGGGAAGAGCAGCTGGTCCCCGTACCGACGCTCCTCGTTGTAGAGCGTGCCGCCCACGACGTCCGACCGGGTATCCAGGACGCTCGCCCCGCCGTACATGTTGAGGCCTCGCTCCGCGTAGCCGACCGCGTGGCGGATGGGGACCGTCTTTGACCGGGACGTGCCGTGCATGTCGGGCAGCTCGAACCGGACCCATTCGATCCCGTCCTTCCGCCACCCCTCGAGGATGTCCTTCACGCCGGACACGGTGCAGCAGGATAGCGTCCCGCCCTCGCTCAGGCATAGTCCTGTGCCGGGTTCGTGGCGGCGCCGACCTGGAGGTAATCTCCGGGCGATGGTGGACACTAACCGGACTCGGGTGCTCCCCCTCGAGCTCGACCGGCGATACCCGGTCGTCGTCCGGGGCCAGGGCGTCTGGGTGGAGGACTCCGGTGGGCGCCGGTACCTCGACGCCATGAGCGGTGGCTCGATGGCGGCGACCTTGGGCCACGGCCGAACCGACATCATCGAGGCCGCCCGCACCCAGGCAGAGCGGCTGGCATACGTGCACAACGAACGACTCACCAACCCCGCGCAGGAGAAGCTGGCTCGGGAGCTCGTCGAGGTCGCGCCGGAGGGATTCACCCGCGTGCGATTCGCGGCGAGTGGGTCCGATGCGAACGAGATGGCCGTCCAGCTCGCCCGGAGCTACCACGTCGAGCGAGGCGAACCCGATCGGTGGCAGGTGATCTCCCCGGCCCAGGCCTATCACGGTCCGACGATGGAGACCCTGGCCCTGACCGGCCGACCGGGGCTCCAGGGACCGTTCGGGCCGTACCTGCCGCGTCACCTGCACATCCCCCCGAGCACGTGGCGTTTCGACCCCAGCGGCGAAGCCGCCCTAGAGGCTCTGGACCAAGCGTTGGAGGAGTCCGGCCCCGGGACCGTCTCGGCGTTCTTCTGCGAGCCGATCAGCGCCGCGGCTCTGCCCGCGTACACCCCGCCCCGACGCTTCTGGGTTGGCCTGGCCGAGCGGCGCGAGCGCCACGGCTTCCTCGTTCTGTTCGACGAGGTGGTCACCGGGGTGGGGCGGACCGGACGGTGGTTCGCCGGCGCCGGCACCGAGTGCGCCCCCGACATCATCGCCACGGCGAAGGGCTTGGGGGCCGGGTACGTTGCCATCGGGGCCCTGCTGGTCAAGGAGCACGTGTACGACGCGATCGCCCGCGGCTCGAGGCGATTCGCGCTGGGTCACACGTGGGACGGCGCGCCGCTCGCATGCGCCGTCGGACTCGCCGTGCTCGACGCGATGCGCTCCGAGGGGCTGGTCGACCGGGTGCGAGACCGCGGGGCGAAGCTGCTCGAGGAACTCGGCGCGGTCCTGAATGGGATCCGGATGGTCCGCGAGGTTCGAGGGCACGGGTACCTGCTGGGCATTTCGTTCGTCGACCCTCGCGACGGTGATTCGCTCCTTCCGCGGGAGCTCCGCGTGGGGGCCAGGATCGACGAGGCCGCCTTCGAGCGCGGCCTGATCGTCCTGTCCACCCAACCCACGCGAGACGGGTACGCCGGCGACCAGACGCTGTTCGCTCCGCCCTTCACCACGACGGACGAGGAACTCGCCGAGAAGGTGTCCCGGTTCGCCGACACCGTCCGGCACGTCGCCGAAGGGGTCGAGCGCGAGCTGTCTGCGCAC
>JBOGVG010000097.1:0-2484 GCA_050692435.1 Actinomycetota bacterium | reverse complement strand
GGCCGTGAGCCCGCTGTTGTAATTGGCCGCCCCTGCGACTGATCCGGTTGTGCCACGAGCACGCATCCGTAGTTGTCGTTCGCCCGCCTGGCCTCCACCGAGGAGAGGAAAGGAGGAGGCAGGTGCGGTTCATCGGACTTGACGTCCACAAGGACTTCTGCGAGGTGGCTGTCGTCGAGGACCACGCGTGCCGGTCCGGTCCTCGGGTCCGCTCAACGCCTGAGGACTTGGAGGTGTTCGGGCAGAGCCTGGGGCGGAAGGATCACGTCGTCCTGGAGGCAACGGGAGGGGCTCTGGCCATCGCCCGGATCCTGGAGCGCTACGCCGGCCGGGTGGTGATGGCCAACCCCATGGCCGTGCGAGCGATCGCATCGGCCAAAGCGAAGACCGATCGCCTCGACGCGCGGACGCTGGCAAAGCTGCTCGCGGCAGGGTTCCTCCCGGCGGTGTGGATGGGAGACGAGCGGACCCGGCTCCTCCGGCGCCTGGTGTCCCGACACGCCCAGCTCATCACGCAGCGCACCCGGGCCAAGAACCAGATCCATGCCGTGCTCCAGCGCACCCTGAAGGGGCGCCCTCCCGCGAGCGACCTGTTCGGCAAGCGCGGACGAGCCTGGCTCGATGACCAGGATCTCCCGGCCGACGAGCGCGAGACGGTGCAGGCCAGTCTCCGCCACGTCGACTTTCTGGATGGTGAGCTTCGCCTGGTGGATCGAACGATCGCCCAGCAGGTGCTCGACTGGCCTGAGGTCCGCCGGATCATGACCATCCCGGGGATGGGGGCCACGGCCGCAGCGGGAGTGATGGCCGCAATCGGCGACGTCCGGCGGTTCCCCACCCCCCGCCACCTGGTTGGCTACCTCGGGCTCGACGCCCGCGTCCGTCAGTCGGGATCGTCACAAGCCCGCCACGGGGGAATCTCCAAGCAGGGTTCCTCCGAGGCCCGCCACCTGTTGGTCGAGGCGGCGTGGGCGGCCATCCGGACCCCCGGACCCCTTCGGGCGTTCGGCGAGCGGATCCGCGCGCGGCGAGGCGCCAACATCGCCACGGTGGCCGTGGCTCGAAAGCTCGCCATCCTGTGCTGGCATCTGCTCACCCGGGAGGAGGACTACGCCTTCGCCCGACCCTCTCTCGTCCGGCAGAAGGTTCGGCTCCTCGAGCTGGCTGCGGGCGCCCCGAACCGCAACGGCTACCGGAACCCGGTCCGGGTCTTCGCCACGCCAGCCCAGCACCGGCTGGAGCGGGAGGTCGGAGCCCAGGCCGAGAAGGCGTACCGGCGGTTCGTGAAGGACTTCCTAGCGACGGGCAAGAAGGGTGCGGGCGCCATCACTGGGGCGCGCATCTCTGTGCCCCGCAAGGGGCAAGCACCGCGGCAGGAACAAGCCCCGGATCCTGCTCTTTAGCTCGAGGCAGCCCGCACCCACGCCCATCGTGAAAGAGAGGAGCCGGGATGTCCAGGCGGACTTGACTTTCATCCGTAGTGGTGGACGTAGTCGCGAAGAAGCCGCTCGAGATGCCCTCGTCCGAGAACGAGCGTCCAGTCCAGACACTCCGTACGCACCGTATCCACCCATCGCTCGGCGAAGGCGTTCGCCTTCGGGGCGCGAACCGGTGTGAGGATTACCTCGGCACCCTCGGTTGCAAAGATCTCGTCGAAGGAGCGGGTGAACTTGGCATCGCGGTCGCGGATCAGGAAGCGGAAAGGGAAGTCGCGCTCCGAGAAACCGAAGGAGAGGTTTCTCGCCTGCTCTGTGACCCAGGCCTGTGGGTGCCGGGAATTCGGTTCCTGGCTGCCCGTCTGCCCGCGACCAGCGATGATCGGGCGGGTGCGTCAAGATCACCAGCATGGTCATGTCTCTCCTCTACTGGATCCTGCGTCGCGTCCTCGAGCTCCTCGTAGCGCGAGGACGGCCCGACAACGCGAACGAGATCGAGCTGCTCGTGCTGCGCCACGAACTTACAGTGCTCCGTCGTCAGGTCGGGCGACCGAGGTTCCGCCCAGCGGATCGGGCAATGCTGGCAGCGCTGGCCCGGCTCCTGTCGAAGGGGCGGTGGCCGAGTCTGCTCGTCCGGCCGGAGACCGTGCGGAGATGGCACCGCGCGGCGCTCGCCCGACGATGGACCTATCCACGCAGGCGTCCGGGCCGCCCACCGCTCGGACGCGCCATGAAGGAGCTCATCGTGCGCCTGGCCAAGGAGAATCCCACCTGGGGCCACCGCCGGGTGCATGGCGAACCGGCCCGCCTCGGGGTGAAGATCGCACCGAGCACCGTGTGGCAGGTGTTCAGGGATCGCCCCCGCGCCTCGACGAGCCTCCGAGAGCTGGCGATCACTCCTCCGGGCCCAGGCCGCCGGCTTCGTGGCCTGCGACTTCCTCACCGTGGACACGGTGTTCCTGCGCCGACTCTGTGTCTTGGCGCTCATCGAGGTCCGGAGCCGGATCGTGCATCTGGCCGGGATCACCGCCGACCCGACCGGGGAGTG
>JBOGVG010000096.1:0-3224 GCA_050692435.1 Actinomycetota bacterium | reverse complement strand
CCGATCTTCGAGCGCGCGGTGGCCTTCTTCTCCTCGTGAGGTCGAAATCCTGAGGTCCTGAAGTCGGGCGCGCCAACCTAGCGCGCGTTGCGAGACCCTCAGCCGGGGCGGAACGGCGGGAGCCCGTCGGAGGGGTCGGACACGGTGTCGGGCTGGACCCCGAGGAGCTCCGCGAGGCGAGCCGAGGCACGGTTGTATCCCGCGCGATCCCACGAGACCACCGTGTCGGCCACCACCCCCGCTCCGTCGATCACGAAGAGCGTCGGCACGGTCTCGATGCCATAGGCATTCGAAACGTCGTACGGGGGAAGGTCCGCGACGGCCGGGATGTCCATCCTGAACTCCCGGCCGAACCGCTCGAGCTCATCGGGCGGGTCCTGGCCCACGCCCACGACTCGTCCCGGGTAGGACCCCGCCATCGTGTCGATCTTCGGCGCCGCCATCTGGCACACCGGGCAGGTCGCCTTGTAGAAGACCAACGCCAGCGGCCCTTGCTCGAATGTGGCGCCGGGCACGATCGGTGCAGGTTCGCCAACCGCGATCACGGTCACGCGGCCAGGTTATCGCCGCTCCAGGGTTCCGACCGCTGGCGCTCGGCGCACCTGCTCAACCCGGGAACGCCAACGACCGATGTTGTCAACCGATGACAGGTCGCCGGGTTGGCGTGATCGTCGGGCTGCTGATCCTCGCTCGGGTTGTGATGTTGCTGGGGATGATCAGCGCGCTTCCCCCAGGAAGCTCGTACAACCGGCTGGACTACGACGCGGCCCGATACCACCAGATCGCGAGCGAGGCCGGGCGCCCGTACCGGGACTTCCCGGTCGAGGTGCCTCCCATCGAGCTCGTGGCGATCGAATTGATCGACGGCGCGACCCCCAGGGCCACGGCCATCCGGCTGGGTTGGACGATGCTCGTTCTCGACCTCTTCGTGGCCGCCGTGCTGTGGGCAACGTGGGGACGGCGGGCGATGGTGAGCTACCTCGGCCTCGGTCTGCCGCTCTCGTTCCTCATCTACCTCCGGTTGGACCTGATCTCGATCGCACTCGCCACGCTTGGGATCGCGCTCGTCCACCGAGGCCGGGACCGATCCGGCGGGATGATCCTGGCGGCGTCCATCCTCGCCAAGGTCTGGCCGCTCGCGCTGTTGCCGTTGTGGCTGGTGCAACGACGATGGCGAGCGCTCGGCTGGTCGGCCGCGGGGCTGGCCTTGGGGGTCGCGGCCTGGGTGTCGTGGGGGGGTTGGTCCGGGCCGGTCCAGGTGCTCACGTTCCGCCACGCGCACGGCTGGCACGTGCAGAGCTTGATCGGCAACGTCGTGGACATCCTCTCGGGGGCGCCGGCGCTGCTGGACCAGGGGACCCTTCGGGTGGGCTCGGCCCCCCTGTGGGCCCGGTCGCTGCTGCTCGCCGGCCTGGTGATCTGTTCCTCGGTGATCTGGCTCCGTTGCTCCCGCCGCCCTCAGATCGCGAACGGGTTGGGCGCCCTGTCGGCGGTCGCTGCGGTCCTCGTGTTCGCTCCGCTGCTCTCCGACCAGTACGTGTTCTGGCTGTTCCCCTGGGCGGCGATCGCCGCCGCCGACGGCGAAGGGAACGTCGTCCTGACGAGCTTCTTGGTCGGCGTGGCGACGGCTGCGATCGGAATCGGGCCGGATCCGGCCTCCACGGGCCTGGGTCCCGCTCTGATCCTCCTACGAAACGCGTTCCTTGTGGTTCTGCTGGTCGATGCCATCAGACGCTTGCGGCGCAAAGCTCCCGGGGAGTCCGACGGGATGCTCACCACGGACCTGTCACAGCCCTCTCTCCCGGTACGAGCCTAGACCGGGCCCTTGGACCCGGGATAGGAGCCCAGCACCTTCAGCATCGACGTGTGGAGGCGCACCTCGTCCAGAGCGGCGACCACATCCGGGTCGTCGGAAGCACGCTCGATGTCGAGATAGAAGACGTACTCGAAGGGTGCACCACGCCGTGGGCGCGACTCCAACTTCGTGAGGTTGATGCCGCGGTCCGCGAAGGGCTTCAGGGAGGCAAGGAGCGAGCCCGGCCGGTCGTGCACGGCCATCACGAGCGACGTCTTGTCGGGCGACCCCAGGCCGGCGTCTCCCGTCCCGATGACCGCGAATTTCGTGAAGTTGTCCGGAACTGACTGGATCCGCTCGGCCAGTACCACCAGCCCGAGCTTGATCCCGGCGGCGACGCTCGCGATCGCAGCGTCGTCGGTCCGGCCGGACTCCGCCACCATCCGAGCGGCCCCCGCGGTGTCGTGAACCATGACCGGCTCGATGTGGTGGGTGGCGAGGAAGTCCTCGCTTTGGGCTAGGGCCTGCCAGTGGGAGAAGGCGCGACGGATGCCCTCCAGGCGGGCTCCCGCTCTGGCCACCAGCGCGTGGTCCACCCGGACCACGACCTCGCCCCACACCCGTACCAGGTTGCTGTTCAGGAGCAGGTCGTAGGTCTCGTTCACCGATCCGGCCTGGGAGTTCTCGACCGGGACGACGCCGAAACCCGCCTCGCCGCTCGTCACCCGCGAGAACACGATCCGAACGGTGCCGCACGGCATGGGTTCCGCGTCGGGGAACGCAGCGAGCACCGCGGTCTCGCTGAACGCCCCAGGCTCCCCCTGGTAGGCGACCCTCATGATGGTCGGAAGGGTAGCAAGCCGGCAGGCTGTGCCCGCGATTGATTACTTGGCGAAGAAGAACTCGTAGACCTTGATGGCCCCCGGGCCCAGGATCACGATGAACATGGCCGGCAGGATCATGAAGATCATCGGGAACAGGAGCTTCACCGGGACCTTCTGAGCCGTCTCCTCCGCGCGCTGGCGGCGCTTCTGCCGAAGCTCCGTTGACTGAGCCCGGAGCACTTTCGCAACCCCAACGCCGTACTTGTCGGCCTGGATCATCGACAGCACGAACCCATCCAGCTCCGGAACCTCGGTCCGGTCGTTGAGGTGGCGGAGCGCCTCGGTCCTGCTCACGCCGATCTGCATCTCCTGGAGCATCCGGGAGATCTCCTCCGTCAGCGGGCCGGGAACGTTCCTGACCACCTGGCCGAGCGCCGCATCGAACCCGAGCCCGGCCTCAACGCTGATCGTGAGGAGGTCCATCGTGTCGGACAGCGCCTTACGGATCGCCTTCTGGCGCTTCGAGGCGCGGGCCGAGACGGCCGCGCTCGGGGCGGTGTACCCGATCAACGTGAAGATGACGACCGCGATCACCGTCGCCAGGG
>JBOGVG010000095.1:0-4165 GCA_050692435.1 Actinomycetota bacterium | reverse complement strand
TCCGGCATCGTCCTGTCGGACGACGACCTGGTGAACCGGGTGCCGCTCGAACGGTCGTTCCAGGGCTACCGGATGATCCAGGCCGACAAGGACGACGTCGAGGTCCTCGGGTACTTGAAGCTCGACGTCCTCGGGGTCCGGATGCTCTCGTCGATGCGCCATGCCCTGGACGAGATCGCCCGGACCGAGTCCCTGAAGGTCGACCTCGACCAGATCCCGCTCGATGACGGGCCGACGTTCGAGCTGATCCGGGCCTCCGACACCCTCGGCTGCTTCCAGATCGAGTCGCCCGGCCAGCGGGAGCTGCTCCAGAAGCTCCAGCCGACCCGGTGGGAGGACCTGATCGTCGATATCTCGCTATTCCGCCCGGGGCCGGTGAAGTCGGACATGATCCGTCCATATCTGAACCGTCGGCACGGGATGGAGCGGCCGGTCTACGCGCATCCGGCGCTCCGGCCGGCGCTCCGCGAGACCTTCGGCGTGATCGTCTACCACGAGCAGGTCATGCGGACCTTGGCCGCCCTCGCCGGCTACGACCTCACGACGGCCGACCGCATCCGCCGGCACCTAGACGACGACGCGGAGCTCCCGTCGCTCCGCGAGGACTTCCTGAACCGTGCACGAGAACGCGGCGTCCCCGACGACGTGGCCGAGACGACGTGGGACGATGTCGCGCAGTTCGCCTCGTTCGGGTTCTGCAAGGCTCACGCGGCGGCGTTCGCCGTCCCCACCTACCAGTCGGCGTACCTGAAGGCCCACTTCCCCGCGCACTTCCTGGCCGGCGTGCTGACCCACGACCCCGGCATGTATCCGCGCCGGCTGATCCTGGAGGACGCGCGGGAGCACGGCATCGAGATCCTCCCGCTCGACGTGAACAGGAGCGAACCGGACTACGTGGTCGAGAACCTTGGGAACCGTCGCTACGGCATCAGGTTGGCTCTCAAGGACGTGCACGGGATCTCGGATGCGGAGATCCGGTCGATCCAGCAAGCTCGGGCCGACCGGCCGTTCCGCGACGTCGGCGACTTCCTACGCCGGGCGAACGTGTCGCGGCCGGTGGTCGAGACCCTCGCGCACGCCGGGGCGTTCGACGCTATCTCCGCCGGCACGCGCCGCGATCGCCTGTACGAGGCCATGGTCACCGACCCGCAGCGGGAGGGCGACCAGCTCGCGCTGGACCTGTGGTCGGGGACGAGCGAATCGGCGGGACCGCGGTTCTCGCTTCCCGAGTACAGCGACGCCGAACGGGTGCGCGCGGAGCTCGAGGTGATCGGCCTGGACGCCTCCCGCCACCTCGTCTCGTTCTTCGAGCCGCTCCTCACCGACCTCGGCGTGGTCCGGGCCAGGGACCTCCACAAGGAGCGGGCCGATGCGATGGTCATGGTGGCCGGGGTGAAGGTGGCCTCCCAGACGCCGGCGGTGCGAAGCGGCCAGCGGATCGTGTTCCTCACCCTGGACGACGCGACCGGACCGGTCGAGGTCGTGGTGTTCGAGAAGGTGCAACCGAAGGTGTTGAAGACGGTGTTCCATTCGTTCGTGCTGGCCGTGCGGGGACGGCTTCGCCGGACCGGGGTGAAGGGCGTGAGTATCATCGCCGAAGACGTCTGGGACGTCACCCGCCTCCAGCAGGCCCGCCGGACCGGCCGGCTGAAGGAGGCGCTCGCAGCCGGCGATCCCTTCCCCGGGCTTCCCCCCAGGAAGCTGTGGCACGCGAGCGGAGGCTCGGCCGGATGGTAAGGGTCGCCGGACGAAGGGAGGCCATCGGGGAGGCCATGGGGGAGCGAACCGACACGCCCAGGACGACCGAGCCCATCCTCCACGTCGACCTCGACGCCTTCTACGCCTCGGTGGAGGTCCTGAAGGACCCGTCGCTCGCCGGCAAGCCCGTGGTGGTGGGCGGCGTCGGGACCCGTGGCGTCGTGATGTCGGCCTCCTACGAGGCCAGGGCCTTCGGGATCCGAAACGCCATGCCCGCGGTGCGGGCCCGCCGCCTGTGCCCAGACGCCGTCTTCCTCCCGCCCGACTTCGAGTCCTACAAGGCCCACTCGAACCGGTTCCGCGAGATCCTGCTCTCGGTCACGCCCCTGGTGGAGCCGATCGCCCTGGACGAGGCCTTCCTCGACGTCTCCGGCGCCGTACTGCTGTTCGGCCCGTCGGAGGGCGTCGCGGAACGGGTCCGCAAAAAGGTCCGGTCCGAGATCGGCGTGACTTGCTCCGTGGGGGTGGCTCCCACCAAGCTGGTGGCCAAGCTGGCCTCCCGTCAGGCCAAGCCGGACGGGCTCGTAGTGGTGCGGCGGGTCGACGCCCCGGCGTTCCTCGACCCGCTGCCGGCCCGGGCCATGTGGGGGGTGGGGGAGAAGACCGTGGAGACGCTGTCGCGCCTGGTGGTGAAGACCGTGGGTGACCTGGCCCGGACTCCGCCGGCGGTGCTGGCCCGGCTCCTCGGCGAGCAACATGCCCGAGACCTCCACGAGCTGGCCCGAGGGATCGACGAACGGGAGGTGGTGCCGTACGAGCCGCCGAAGTCCGTCTCCCATGAGGAGACCTTCCAGTCCGACCTGGACGCCGAGGAGGACCTCCTGCGGGAGGCGTTGGCCCTGTCCCGCAGGGTGGCGTCGCGCCTCCGGGAGGATGGATACCGAGCTCGGACGGTGGTCCTCAAGGTCCGCCTGGCGAACTTCACCACCCTCACCCGGTCCCGGACGCTCCCGACCCCGAGCGACGTCGCGGCCGACCTGTATGAGGTGGCTTCCGAGCTGTACCGGGGCCTGCCCGGTGATCGACGCCGGGTCCGCCTCCTGGGAGTGGCGGCCACCGGGCTGATCCCGGCCGGCGCCGAGCAGCTCGCCCTGCTCCGGGGGGAACGATGGCGCGACGTGGAGCGGGCCGTGGACCGGATCGAGCGGCGGTTCGGTCGTGGCGCGGCCCGCCCCGCCGCGCTCCTGGACCGGCGACGGGACCGCTGAGCAGGCGGTACGGGAGGAAATCAGCGGGCGGGGGCTGAAGGACCGCCCCCGCACGGCCGATGAAAGCCAGAGGAATGGCCCTTCAACCGAGAAGGTTGTCGTTCCTATAATGATGTCGCCGTCGAATGGGTAGGTGCAGATGCCGCTCTCCGAGCACGAGCAGCAGATACTCGAGGAGATCGAGCGACGACTGGCGGAGGAGGATCCCCGCCTGGTCGAGGCGGTATCGCGCACCTCCCTGTACACCCATCTCGCCCGGCGCATCCGCTGGACATCGCTGGCGTTCCTGGCCGGCTTCGTCATGCTGATGCTGTTCCCGGTGTCACTCGGGATCGCCATCGCCGGCTTCGGCGTGATGCTCCTGGCGGCCCTGCTGATCTACCGGTACCTCAAGCAGCTAGGGAAGGACCAGGTCCGGGCGATGCAACAGTCCGGACGGTTCTCCATCGCGGCCCTCCTGGCCCGTCTCACCGGGCGGATGCGCGGGCCCTCCGATCCTCCGGTTCAGTAGTCCGCCGCCCCGAACGCCATCGCATTGTTGCCGAACTGACCACGTCACGCCCCGATCGTCCAGCGAGCTTGCACCCACACCGCACATCGTCGTACAACAACCTCTCCTTCCCCCGGGGGCGTGAACCGTCAGATGCAGGTCGAGCATCCCTCTCGACACGGATGACGGACCGCCGGTGTTCGTAGGTGACGGCTCGTCGGAGGGGCGCACGTCCTGTGGAGGGGTTCACCGCGCATCAGGCCACGAAGTTCACGGGTTGCACGTCACGCCAACTCCGGTACTGGGACCAGATCGGGTTGGTTCGGCCGGGCGTTCAGGGCACCGGTGGACGACCGGGGGTCCCTCGGCTGTACTCGTTTCGGGACCTGGTCGCACTGAAGGTCGTGAAGTCCCTCCTCGACGGCGGGATGTCGCTCCAACGGGTCCGACGGGCCTGGGACTACCTGAACAGGAGGGCCGCCCTCGACCGGCACCTGTCGGAGGTCAAGCTGATCACCGACGGCGTCAGCATCTTCAAGGTAGCCAGGCGAAACGGAGAGATCCTCGATGCGCTCAGGGAGGGGCAGCTCGCGTTTTTCGTGGCCATCGACGAGATCGCCTCGGGTGTGGAGGTCAAGGTGGGCCAGTTCCATGAGGACCGAGACCGGTTCATCCGCGCCCTCCGGGAAGCCGCAGCCCACGCCCAAAC
>JBOGVG010000094.1:0-7502 GCA_050692435.1 Actinomycetota bacterium | reverse complement strand
ACCGACGGTCTGAAGGCGCGAGAGATCAAGACCATGCTCGACCTCGGCATGCGAGCCACCATCAACTCGGACGACCCCGCGTACTTCCCGGGCTACATGAACGAGAATCTGACCGCGGTGCAGGAGGCGGTGGGATTGACGCGAGACGAGATCGCGCAGCTAGCGCGGAATGCGTTCACCATCGCCTGGTTGGACGAGCCGGCCAGGGCACGGTACCTGGACGCTCTCGAGACCTACGTGGCCGGCACGGTTTCCTGACCTGCTCGGCAAAATCGTCCGCTCCTCGCCCTAGAGGACGACGAAGCCCCGATATGTGGCTGGACCCTCACCGACGAGCGAGAACCTGACCGAGCCTTTCGCTCCAGCCAGGCCGCCGGTGCCTCCCGTGAAATGCTGCACGCCGTCGATGAAGATGACCGAGAAGCTCTGAAGGTCCAACTTCCCGGAGCCCTCGTACGCCCACTCGAGAGTCCCGCAGCTCGTGCCGACACATCCGATGAAGGTCTCGGTGCCACTCACGTGGAGTTCGCCCGCGACGACATTGAGGGAAACGGCCTCATCGAAGACCCCAGCGCCAGAGATTCCGCCCTCCCATGTCTCTTCAAGCCCGATGCATCGGATCGTGCCCACGGCCCCCGTCCACACCGGCTCGCCGCAGGTCCCAGGGGACGTTTCCGTGATCGTGCCGGTGACACGCACGGTCGCCGCGTTCGCCACATTGGTCGCACCAAGCATGAACACAGCGATCTGCGCCACGATCAATGAGATCCTTCCGATCATCATGATCCTCCCCTCCACTTTCCACCCATGGCGATCCGTACCATCACTGATGACACCTCATGTCGACCGCCTCCGACTCGGTGCGCTCACCTTCTGTTCGGAACGGTGTCCTCGCCTCGACGTTTCCTAATCCCCCGTCATGGCTCCGGGTCGCAAGAGTGGTTCCCCCCGTGGCCCGGATTGTCGTTGTTCTGTTCATGTCCCTTGCCGCACTCTTCCGGCACCCCGAACAGGACATAGACGGCCCCGGCGTCCAAGCCACCGGCATCGTTGAACCGCGCCCCCACCATCAGGTCATCGGTGTCGTCGTCGGTGACATCTCCGGCGGGACCGACGGCGAACCCGGCGAAGTCTCCTGCTGCCTCCCCGAGCAGCTTGGTGGAGGCGGCGGAGAGACTGAGGAGCCCACTCAACCGGGCATCCTCGACGGAGAAGACGTATGCCGCCCCTGCGTCCGTCCCGGAGGCGTCGTGCCCGAAGGCCCCCACCACCAGCTCGTCGAAGCCGTCGTCGTCCAGGTCCCCGGCGATGGAGACGTCCGAGCCGGCCCGGTCACCGGCGGCCTCCCCGATGAGCTTGGCATCGGCAGTCCCCAGGCTGACCGTGCCGGTCAGGCGATCCTGGCTCCCGTAGAACACATAGGCCGCTCCGGCGTTCAGCCCTCCGGTGTCCTCCAGGTCGGCCCCCAACACGAGGTCCTCGAAGCCGTCCCGGTCCAGGTCCCCGGCACCCGCCACCCCGAGCCCGGGCCGGTCGTCCAGCTCTTCGCCAACCAGGCGGGCGGCCGTCAGCGACAGGCTGACCGTCCCACTCAGGCGCTCCGTGGTGCCGTAGAGGACGTAGGTGGCGGCCGCTCCGCTCCCGCCGAACCCGGCCATAGCCGGGGCCCCGATGACCAGGTCCTCCGACCCATCGCCGTCCAGGTCCCCGGCGCGGTCCAGCCGGAACCCGGCCAGGTCCCCAGGAGCACCCACCAGCTTGGCATCGGCCTCGGACAGGCTGATGGTCCCGGACAGGCGCTCCTCACCCCCGTAGAAGAGGTAAGCGGCCCCGGCCACCGAACCCCCGGCGGAGTCCCGGGGGGCGCCGACGACCAGATCTGATAACCCGTCGTCGTCCAGGTCAGTGTCGGTGGCTACCGCCAGCCCGACGAAGTCGACGTTGGACTCCCCGACCAGCTTGGCGTCGGCCTCCGCCAGGCTCATGTTCCCGCTCAGGCGGTCCTTCCCTCCGTAGAAGAGGTAGGCGGCGCCGGGGGCGGGGACGCCGGGCTGGGCGGGGGGAAACCGGCCCGGGGCCCCGATTACGAAGTCGTCGAACCCGTCGCCGTCCAGGTCTCCGACGCCGGCCCATCCTTCCCCGGCGAAGTCCCCGGTGAGCTCGCCGAGGAGCTTGGCGTCGGCGTCTCCGAGATCGACCTGACCTCGGGTGAGAGGCCCATAGGCGACGTAGGCCGCTCCGGCGGATGGCCCGGCGGTGCCATCCACCCAGGCCCCCACGATGACGTCCTGGAACCCGTCGCCGTCCAGGTCTCCGGCCGGAGCGACGTGGAACCCGGCCTGGCCGCCGGGTTCGCCGACCAGCGTCCCATCGGCGCCCGCCAGACTGCTCACGCCGAACGGGATGTCGGCGCCGGCGCGTGCCGGGGCCAGAGCGAAGGCGGTCGTGAGCACAATGGTGGTCGCCCAGGCGGTCCTGTGAGAAGCCGTTGACGCGTCTTTTCGTTTGGCAGTCATCACACTCTCCTTCCTCAACCGACAGGGATGATCACCAGGTAATCGTCCGCCTCCACCTGATGCCCTGTCCCGGTTCAATGCTCTCGATTTCCATGGACGCTCCTTCCCCGGCTCAACCCCGCGGACGCTGCGTGGATTCGCTTCCACGGGTGAGGGGAGACAATCCCCTTTTCACGGCCTCACCGCTGCTGCTTCAGGCCGCAGATCCGGAGGCCGTATTTCGTGGCGACCCCATCGAACGTCCATCAGCCGCTCGAAGCCGCCGATCTCGAACACCATGTGTGTCCCCTCGTCACCGGCCCGGTTCACCGTTTCCACCCTCCTTCACCCCTGAGGGCCCCGACCCTAGGTCTCGGCCGGGCAAGGACGCATCCGTGCCCACTCTCGTTTCGGCCTTGGGGCTAGCCCCGATGCGCGCTGTGTGCTTCGATGAGAGCCTGCGCCCATGGCACGAACCGTCCTCGTCGTGGACGACCACGCCGGTTTCCGCGCGCAGGCCCGGATTCTGTTGGCGGCAGCGGGGTTCGACGTGGTCGGGGAGGCGGGGGACGCGGCCGAGGGTCTGACCGCGGCGAGGAGGCTCCGCCCTCACGTCGTCCTGCTGGACATCCAACTCCCGGACGGGAACGGGTTCGAGGTGGCTCGGGCCCTGCTCGACGACCGGAACCCGCCTGCCGTGGTCCTGGTTTCGAGTCGCGAGAGGTCGGACTATGGGACCCCGGTCACTCGGTCAAGGGCCCGGGGGTTCATCTCCAAGGCAGACCTTTCGGCTCAGGCTGTAGCGGCGCTCCTGGAAGGGGTGTAAACGCGGGTGGGCAGTCTCGAGCTTCGCGTCCGGCGCCCGGCCGGGCTTCGATCGGCCGGACCCGGATTCCTGCGCACAGCCTCCGTCGCCGTTGCGGTCGTCCTCGTGGGTGTGCTCCTCGTCGGCGCGTTTGCTCGCGAAGGGGAAGTGACCTGGCTGCCGTTCGCGATAGAGGTCGCGGTCGGCCTGGCCATGATCGCCGCCGGTCACGTCGGTTGGACGAAGCGGCCAGAGAGCCGCATCGGGCCGCTCCTCGTGATCGCCGGTCTGCTGCACCTGGCGTGGGAGTTGACCGAGACACCCTGGCCGGCAACGTTCACGTTGGGGTTCCTCGTGAGCTTCGGCAGCACGTACGTGCTCGCGCACGCGATGCTGACCTTCCCTACCGGCCGCTCGGCGCCCGGCGTCGAGCGCGCGACGGTCGTGGCGTTCTATGCGCTCGGTGCCGGACTCCTCCTCATGCGACTGCTCATCGATACGAGCAAAGAGTGTGCCGGCTGCCCGAGAAACCTGGCGCTCATTGCGGACGCGCCCACTGTGGCCGAGGCAATCTTGAGAGTAATGAGCGTAGGCCTTCTCGGCTTCTCAGGAGCCTTCTTCGTGGTGGTCGTTCGCAAGTGGCGAGCGGGTTCACCCGCGGCCCGGCGGGCGCTCACTCCGATCCTGGCGGTGGGCGCCTCCGCCGGGCTCCTGGGAGTGACTGAAGGCGTGATGCAGGCTTGGTTCCTGTCGGCTTACGACCCTCACTTCTGGTTCTGGTTCGAACGCATCCTCCTGCTGGCTGCGCCGCTCGCGTTCCTCGAAGGCCTGCTCCGGACACGGATGTCCCGGGCAGCGGTCGGAGAACTCGTCGTAGAGCTGGGAGGAGCACGCATCCCCGAAGGAGGGCTCCGCGAGGCGCTCGCGCGACGCCTTGGTGACCCATCGCTGCAGATCGCCTACTTCCGGCCGGAGCGCGAGGACTACGTGGACGAGCGCGGGCACCCGATGACCCTGCCCGCGGTCGGCTCGGGTCGAGCCGTGACCCTGCTCGAGTCGGCGGGTGAGCCGATCGCCGCGCTGGTGCATGACGAGTTCCTTCGTCACGACCCCGAAATCGTCGAGGCCGTGGCGGCCGCCGCCCGGCTCGCGATCTCGAACGAGCGCCTGCGTGCGGAGGTCAGGGCCCAGCTCGAGGAGGTCCGGGCGTCGAGGGCGCGGATCGTCGAGGCGGGGGATGCGGGGCGGCGTCGCGTCGAGCGGAACCTGCACGATGGCGCCCAGCAGCGCCTCGTGACGCTGTCGCTCGCCTTGGGCATGCTGCGCGAACAGCTCGATCACGATAGCGATCCCGGGATGGTTGCCCAGCTCGGCGCGATCTCGGACGAAGTGCGGGAGACGATCGAGGATCTCCGCGAGCTCGCACGAGGGATCCATCCCGTTATCCTCACCGAAGCGGGACTCTCAGCGGGGGTGGAATCTCTCGCTGAGCGCTCGCCGGTCCCCGTCTGGATCGAGGGTCCGCCCATCGACCGGCTGCCCGAGCCCGTCGAGGTCGCCGCATACTTCGTAGTGGCCGAGGCCCTGACGAACGTGGCCAAGTACTCGCACGCGAAGCGCGTGAGCGTCCGTCTCTCCCGCAGAGGCCGTTCACTCGAGGTCGATGTCGTCGACGATGGCGTGGGTGGGGCGGACCCCGCGGATGGCTCGGGCCTTCGAGGCATCGAGGACCGGGTCGCCGCGATGGGGGGTGTGTTCCGGCTCGAGAGCAAGGCCGGGGCCGGCACGCTGGTCCACGCGGAGATTCCGTGTGATGGACGCTGAGCCGGGCGCGGTCAAGGCGTTCCTGATCGCCGATGTTCGCGGATACACCAGGTTCACGCGCGAGCGTGGCGACGAGGCGGCCGCCGGCCTCGCTGTCCGGTTCTCCGAGCTCGTGGGGAGTCAGGTCGAGGAGCTTGGCGGGGCGATCGTCGAGTTCCGCGGGGACGAGGCGCTCGCGGTCTTCGATTCCCCGCGGCGGGCGATCAAGGCGGCCGTCCGGCTGCAGGCCCGGTTCATGGAGGAGACGTTCGCCGAGCCGGGTGGCGTGCCGCTGCCGGTGGGCATCGGGCTGGACGTTGGTGAGGCCGTACCCGTGGAGGGAGGGTACCGGGGCAACGCGCTCAATCTGGCGGCCCGCTTGTGCGGTCTCGCAGGGGCGGGCGAAATCCTCGCGACCCACGAATTGATGCACCTCGCCGGGCGGATCGACGACGCCTCATACGAGGAGAAGGGTTCGATGCGCTTCAAGAGCCTCGACGAGCCCGTCCGCGTCGTTCGGGTCGTCCCTGCAGGGACCGACCCCGCCGAGAGGTTCGCGTCGCTCGGAAATCACGTCCACGGAACTTGGGAGACGGAACCGATCCGCGTGCTCCTCGCCGACGACTCCGTCCTCTTCCGTGAGGGGGTCGCTCGGCTGCTCACCGATGCGGGCCTCGACGTGGTCGGGCAGGTCGCTACCGCCGATGAGCTCGTGGCGAAGGTGCGCGAGATGTCGCCCGATCTGGTCGTCACCGATATCCGGATGCCTCCGACGAACACGACGGAGGGACTCGTCGCTGCGCGCCGGATCCGCGACGACTTTCAGGACGTGGGTGTGCTCGTCCTCTCCCAGTACGTCGAGGCGCGACATGCGGTCAAGCTCCTTGAGGAGGCGCCGGAGCGCATCGGCTATCTCCTGAAGGACCGCGTTTCGGACGTTTCCGAGTTCGTCGATGCTGTTCGCCGCGTGGCTCGGGGCGGATCCGCGATCGATCCCGACGTGGTGGCGCGTCTCCTCGGTCGAACGCGCGAACGGAGCACGATCGAAGAATTGACCGAGCGCGAGCGCGAGATCCTCGCTCTCATGGCCGAGGGTCGCTCGAACCAGGCAATGTGCGAGCGCCTGCATCTCTCGCCAAGGACCGTTGAGGCCCACGTGGCACATATCTTCACCAAGCTCGGCTTGGCGCCGACCGCCGACGACCACCGACGGGTCCTGGCCGTCCTCATGTACCTTCGCGACCACTAGCCGCCTCGGGTGCCGGTCACGGCCGCCCTCCACGATCGGGCCTCTAAGACTCGCGGGATAGCCGGCCGCGCTTGCGTTCATGCGGACGCCGAGCCGCTTGCTGCCGAGCCCTCGGTGAAGCGAGTCGCGGGGCACCTGGCCTTCCCCCACGAATGGCGTTCGCCCTGGACGGGAGGATCTTCTTCGCCGAGAAGGAGACCGGCAACGTCCGGATCATCCGGGACGGACGGGTGCTGCCCGAGCCGTTCGTCCACGTTTCCGTTGAACCGAGCGCCGAGCGAGGGCTGCTGGGGATCGCCCTCCATCCGGACTTCGAGCGAGAGCTCTGCGTGTACCTGTACTACTCGGAGACGGGTGGCGCGTCCAACCGGATCATCCGGGTCCGCGCCGAGGGGACCACGGCGGGAGAGATCGATCCGCTGATCACGCTGCTCCCCGCGGTGACCGGATATCACAACGGCGGCGATATGGCCTTCGGGCCCGACGGCAAGCTGTACGCGGTGACCGGGGAGGCGCGCTGCGCGCACCCGCGGTCGCAAGATGGATGGCGTCGAGGGTCCTGAGCTCGGGAGGATCGATCGCAGCCGCGACCCGCACGACCTCCTCATCGAGGTCGACCCGGAGTTAGCTTCGGTCCTCGGAAGCGACGGTCGACGGCCGGCAGCCTTGGCGGCGCCCGGCCTCGTTCGTTCAGTCGATTCCCTTCGTGTCCTCCGTAATGCGAGATCTTCCGTAGAGCCACAGATAGCGGCGCCGTGAGCGGGAAGCCGATGCTGGCATTGACATTGGTCGGCTCACCACTTGACACTCCAGGCGTGTACGCCGACGTGAGCTTCTCCCCTAGTCCAGTGCTGTGGGTGGCTCTTGCGGCAGTCGTTCTGGGAGCCGTGGCCGCCTGGCTCTGGGTCAGACGCTCCCGCACCGCCAGGGGTCCTTCGGCCAGACAAGCGGTGTTCTCTTTCCTGGGTGATGTGACCGAGGGCGCCCTGCCCATCGGATGGACCGATGAGCAAATCGTGGTCCTCCTTGGCGACGTGCGGCTGGACCTGCGTACCCAGCCTCCGGGTGAGGCAGCCATCCTTCGCGTCTTCCACTTGGTCGGAGATGTCCGACTGCACGTTTCCCCGGGCACCCGGGTAACCACTAGCGG
>JBOGVG010000093.1:0-9178 GCA_050692435.1 Actinomycetota bacterium | reverse complement strand
AGCATCCGCCTGGGCCCATCCAGTGGGGAGGTCCGTTCGGGTGATTGAACTGCCTCACCCTGGGCCGCAGAATCGCGGCGCGGCTCCCGAGGCGCCAAGGGGGGACTCCCATGGAAGCACCCAGGCTCAAGCGAGGCCCGTTCGGCTACACGTCCAGGAGCGTGCGTCTGATCCTGGCTGATCGCGACAGGACGACCGTGCGGGCCTCGGAGCAAGCCAGGGCGGCCGAAGCTCTGGTGCTCGAGTTGCGGTCCGAGGCCGAGACCTTGAAGGCGCAGCTCGCCGAACAGGCGGAGAAGCTCCGTGCACTGGGGGCCGAGGCTGCTGACCTCAGGACCGACCGAGACACCACTCGCGGGGACCTTGAGGGCGCGGTGGCGGACGCGGCGAGCCTGGGGCTCGAGCTGACCACGACCAGACGCGAACTGGAGACCGCCCGACACGACCAGGAAACCACCCGACACGAGGTCGAGACCGCCCGAGACGAACTGGACCGGCAGGACGAGCGCCTCCGAGCGGCGGAGGAGCTGAGCGTGAGGCGGAGCGGCGAGATCGCGGTCCTCCGGCAGGAGCTGGGCTTGGCGCGCCGGGACTTCCTGATCCAGAGCCAGCGGGCCAGAAGCGCCGAGGCCAGGATCGAGGAACTGGGGGCCGAGCTCCGGTCGGTGCGCGCTGAGCTCGAGGCCGGGCTCAGCGCCGCCAGAGCCGAGCTGGAGGCCGCGCGCGCGGCACTGGAGGACGCCGCGGCGCGTCCCGCGCCGGATTCCCCGGCCACGGCTGAGGAGCCGTCCGCCGTCCTGGAAGCCGCGGGAAGGACCATGGCCCGGATCATGGACGGTGCGCGGACCCGTGCGGCGGAGGAGCTCCGGGAGGCCGAGCAGGCCCGCCGCGAGACCCTGGCGGAGATCGAGCGGTTGGCGGCGTGGCGCGACCGCCTGGCTCCCCTCGTTGGCGTGGTCCGGTCCACGATCGAGGACGCAAGGGAACGGGCGGTTGGGATCGGCGACCGGGTCGGCGAGGCCGTTGCCCCCCTCACCGAGGCCATCGCGGCGCTGAGTGACCGGCTGGCGGCGTTCGCCGAGCTTGCCGCACTCCCAGACGAGTCCACCCGCGAGCCTGCATCCGAACGTTCGCTCAACGTTATCGAGCTCGACGAACAGGATGGCGCTCCGGGTCAACGCGATCCCGCCTGGCGGAGTTGGAGCTAACCCGGTCGCGACTCGCAGTCCCGTTCCCGACCCTAAGAACGTCCCCTCCCGTGGGTGCGTTTATTGGGTTCCCCCGTGTGACCCGCGCTCAAGGGACGCTGGGCCGACCACATACGGGCACTGACCGGTCTGAGCCTGCCCCGGCGTGAGAGGCTGAGGGGATGCTCCTATTGTTCGTCAAGCCCCACGAGACGGCGATAGACCTCGCGTGCCACGTACCGTTTAAGGCACCGGATGATCTCTTTCTTGGACAGTCCCTCCTTGGTCCGCCGATCCACGTAGTTCCTCGTCCTGGCATCGAAGCTCATCCTGACCAGGACGATCCCGTGGGGTCCAGAAACTCGATCGCGGCCACATGAAGGCGGTCACACGGTCATCTGGGACAATGCCCCGCCGTGATCGGGTCCCTCCTACCTTCTTTCGCGCCGTCTCCTCGGCCTGTTCCGGTCGGGCGAGGGGACCACGGCTGAGGCCGATCTGGAGATCGTCGTCCTTCGTCATCAGTTGGCAATCTTGCGGCGTCAGGTGAAGCAACCGGTGTACCGGAGGACGGATCGAGCGTTTCTGGCCGCCACGAGCAGATTGCACCCGAGAGACCTATGGCGCTCGTTCATGGTCCGTCCTGAGACGCTTCTTCGATGGCACCGGGAGCTTGTCGCGAGGAAGTGGACCAAGCCGCACCGCTTCGGCCGGCCCGCCATCGAGCCCGTGACCAGGAACCTGGTCCGGCGCTTGGCCAGGGAGAACCCCAGGTGAGGCTACCGCCGGATCCAGGGCGAGCTCCTCGGCCTGGGCATCCATCTCTCGGCCACGTCGATCGCGTCGATCCTTCGCCGAGCCGGGCTGTCTCCGGCGCCTCGGAGGGGACCGACCTGGGGACAGTTCCTCCGCTCACAGGCCTCCGGCATCTTGGCCTGCGACTTCCTCACCGTAGAGACGCTGCTGCTAAACACGTACTACGTACTGTTCTTCATGGAGCTGAAGACTAGGAGCGTCCACATGGCCGGGGCGACTACCAACCCCGGCTCGGCCTGGGTTACCCAGCAGGCCAGGAACGTGATGAGCGGCGATCTCCGAGAACTTGGGTGGTGCCTCGCTTCCTGATCCGCGACCGCGACGCCAAGTTCACGCCCTCCTTCGACGCTGTGTTCGAGGCCGAGGCGGTCCGGATCATCGCCACACCGATCCGGGCGCCCAACGCGAACGCTCACGCCGAACGGTGGGTCGGCATGGCTCGAGCTGAGTGCCTGGACTGGATCCTGATTCGAGGGCGACGGCACCTCGAACGGGTCTTACGGGAGTACGTCTTCCATTACAACGACCACCGGCCCCACCGAGCGATGGGCCTCCATCCTCCGGCTGATTGGGGAGGCGGGTCGAACCCTGAAGCACGACGTCAGAATGCGATCAGGAGACGCCCCCATCCTTGGGGTACTCATCAACGAGTATGGAGCAGCGGCGTGATGATCGAGTTTTCGTACCCAACGGCCTGTTCAAGTTGGAGCACGTCTCCAGGGCCTGGCTGGCCGACCAGCTATGTCGCCTCGAGGTGCGGTACCCGGAGATCCGGGTGGTATTCGCTGACTCCGTCGCTTCGCCAAGGATTGGACCCACCGGTTCCTCTTGGCAGCGCTCGCTGACGCGGGCGGAGCCGCCGTCTGAGCCGATGAGCCCAGCCCTCGAGAGGATCTGAGTTTTCGATCCCTACAGGCTTCTTGTCGGTCCGGCCTGAACAAGCAACGCGAACCCCCCGACGCGCGAAAAGGAGGCGGGCATGGCCCGCCTCCTTTTCGTTCGGCTCGGGCGTGAACGCCCGAAGTGCTCGCCTACCGACTATACGGCGAAGAACTCTCGCGACGCGTCGGGCACGGACGTGGACACGTTGTTGGTCGTGTCGGTGAGCACGATGTTCGTGTACGTCACGGCCGCGAGAACACGCCTCTGACCCTTCGGACACGTGAACGACGGCGCCATCAAGGGCCCCGCCGTGAGGGTCCCCTGGACCCTACCGTTCTTCGGCTCGAAGGAGCCGCCAGTGCTGACCTGTCCCTCGAATGACTCCTTGTTGGCGGCCTGCGGGTGGTTCCCACCCTTGTTGAGGCAGGCATACAGCGCCGTGGCGTCGGCCGTGAGCGTGTAGTCGATGTTCTCGTTCCCGAGGCCCCGCTCGTCCCACTTCACGACCAGAGCACCGGAGTCATCAACTGATGAGCTCGCCGAGTGGAACTTGGGAGCATCGGCCATCGCTGCACTCGCCCCTACGATCAGGGTGGCGAGGGTGAGGACCGCGACAATGGCGGCCTTGGACGCTCTACTCATTACATCCTCCTTCGCATCTTGCTTTCGGCCGGCCCGTTGCGCCTTCCCAAACGATCACCTCCCTCAATGACAGCCAACATCGGCGCTGGGACCTGGTTGGCACCCATACAACGAGACCGTCGCGACGGGGACAACAGCGGCAGGTCGGTCTCTTAGGGAACGGGGATTAGCGCCCGGGTGCGTTGGACGCGACCATCGGCCCTGAACGAGCGCCCTGTGCTTCCCCTAGGGGTAACCGTTGGTGCGTCAGACCAGGCCGAGCCGCATCCCCTTGGCGACGGCCTGTGCCCGGTTGGTCGCCCCGAGGGTCAGTTGGATGTCACGGACCAGCGTCTTTACCGTCCGCTCTGAGATGCGCAGCTTCCTGGCGATGGCTCGCGTGTCCGAGCCTTGCGCCACCAGCTTCAGGACCTCGATCCTTCGAGCATCCAGCACCTCGTCCTCGCGGCGGGAAAGGGTAGGCGATTCGACCCAGAGGCCGGCCGCGGCAGCTCGGGCGCTCGCCACGAGCTCCTTTGCGCTCAGGCCCTCATGAGGAACCGTGGCCATCACGTTCGTCTCCGAATTGCGGACTTCCTGCCCGGCGATCTCGGGCTTCATCAGGACGACGATCGGACAGGCGAGCCGCACGCTACCGAGAGACTCGGAGCACACGACCGCCACGTCGAGGTCGCGTTCGGCGCTGATGGCTTCCGGGGAGGACTCTCGCTCGGGCCCGAGGAGGACGCAGTCGAACTCCTCTTCTGTGAGGATCGCGACCAAGCCGCGACGGAAGATTTCGTCCCCCTCCACAACCCCCACGTTGAGCGGCTCCATGGCTATCCTTGGTCGAGTGGCAAAGGGGCGTATGGTATCAAGGTGTAGGGAGATCGAGCTACTGTGCCGGTTGCCCCTTACCAGGCCGTCACCGGGATGTCGAGTACTGCGCCTCCCTGTGGGACCGCTCTAATTGACGCTGGTAGGTAGCATCCCCGCGCCTTGGGATCCTTTGTCTACTTCATCCTCGTTCGTCTCGTCGGAGGGCTCGGGATCCAAAGACGTCGTCGAGCAAGAGACGCACAAGTGCGACCACTCTGTAGTCGAGGTGGACCCAGATCTTGCCGCCTGGGCGGAGCAGTTCGCTCATCAGCACGAGGCGCTCATGCAGCATGTGAAGGTACGAGTCTGTTCCTTTGCCCCACATGCCCCGGTAGGCCACCATCTCAAGGACAGACTGGTCCTTCCGAACCTCGTCTTCGTCCTCACCGATGGCAATGGGCATAATGAAATCAGCGCCTACATCGAACGGCGGGTCAATATAGATCATGTCTATAGAGCTCTTGAACTCGCCAATAAGCGCGGCAAGAACCAGCTTGTTGTCTCCCCAAATCAGCGGGTTGCGGAAATCGTCCAGGTGAGCCTTCGCCGCGTCGAACAGCTGGCCTTGGGACTCTGCTCTCATGCGAGACTCATCGATGGTCTCAATCCACTGCACTGGCATAGCGAGAGCACCCACGTCAACGCTCCGCCGGTTGCCGTACTCGTCGTACTTGCCGTCCCACACCAGCTCGGTCCGGAGTTGAGATAGCGGATGCGGGTTGCTGGGCCCGTACGAGCCCGCGGGCCGCCTGGGGGCTGCAGGCGCGAGCGACGACTGGCCGTCTACTTCTGCCTCCGACTGTGACACGCCAGAACCATACAACGCCCATGCGCAGCTCGACACGAAGCAGCGATCGCTGAGTGGCGCCCGTCTCTTCCACGCGATGCGCTGCCTGGGTGTTCCCGAGTGCCTCATCAACGCTAACGACCGCGGCCCCGGATGAGTTCCTCGAGATCGCGCGCCCGACGGTAGACGCGACGAGAAGTACCCGATGATCGCGTCGATAGTCCCGCTCTCAGGATCGCCCAGCATCCGCCGGTCTCGTATCGGACGCGCCCCGCTAGTCGCGGTGACATCGTTGTCGCCGTAGACCCGGCCGCCGTCCGCCCGCGCCGCTCAACCAGCGCGCAGCCGTCGGCCTGCTGGCGTTCGATGCCGACCTTGGTACCCCGCGGTCCCGAGAGGTGCGCAGGGAGATGCATGCCCGCGGCCACGGCCGCGCAGGACTGCCGGATGGCGATCACGACAGACGGGGATGGGCGACGAAGTCCGTTCGCGTCTGCTTTCGTTCGGCACTCAGCGCGGCAAGGGGGCGGTGAAGCGGCTAACGATTGAGAACCCGATCCCTGTCCCGCGTTTCACCTCACCGCGGCGAACCTCGCCGTTTGCGGACCGATCGCGCCAACATCGCGCCAAGTGTGGCCCCAATGTGGCCCCGCCGACTGTTTCGGGCGACCTGGCTGGCTCGCCCAATCCGCAAAACCGCAGGTAGATGGCGGGAGGACTGGGATTCGAACCCAGGAGCGGGTTGCCCCGCTAACGGTTTTCAAGACCGTCGCCTTCGTCCGCTCGGCCACCCTCCCGCCCGGAGGGTAGCCCCGCGCTCCCCCTTCGACAAAGAAGCCCGGCGCTTTTGCCGCCTGACCTCCGGTCGAGAAGATGGGCAGGCTCATGGCCGAACGCGACCCCAACCTCGACGCGGTCCTCGCCGGCGGTTTGGTCGGATCGACGGTGGCCCTCTACCACGCCTGGTCGAGCAGGTCCCGGCGGTCGTGTACCTGGTCGCCTCGGAACGGAAGCGGGCGGAAGCTGAGCTCAGCCGAGCGGAGGCCAGGTACCGGACCCTGGTCGAGCAGATCCCGGCCATGACCTACATCGAGCCTCCCAGCCTCGGCGATCTTAAGGCGACCCGCATTGTCTACCTCAGCCCCCGACCGAGCGCATGCTGGGACCGCCCGCATGGAGGCCGAGGCGACCTGCGTGAGCTAGAGGGCCGGTACCGGGCCGTTCTGGAGCGGCTCCGGGCCGGCTCTGTGGGCGACTGACCCCTACGCCGTCTTCGGCGTGAGGACTCGGACCGACTCCGCGAGGTACGGGTGCAAGGCCTTGGGGACGTCCACGGATCCGTCCTCGCGCTGGTTGTTCTCGAGGATCGCGATCAACGTGCGGCCGATGGCGGTCGCGGTCCCGTTCAGCGTGTGCAGGACCTCGATGTCGCCATCCTTCCGGCGGACCCGCGTCTGGAGTCGCCTGGCCTGGTAGTCGGTGCAGTTCGAGCACGAGGTGAGCTCGCGGTACCTGCTCTGGCCGGGCAGCCACACCTCGATGTCGTACTTCTTCGCAGCGGCGGCGCCCAGGTCGCCGGCCGCGATGTTCACCACCCGGTACGGAAGGTCGAGGTTCCCCACGATCTCCTCCTCGATCCCCACCATGAACTCGTGCTCGTCCCAGGAGTCCTCGGGCCTTGTGAAGCTGAACATCTCGACCTTGTCGAACTGGTGGACCCGGAACATGCCGCCGAGGTCCTTCCCGTAGGAGCCGGCCTCGCGGCGGAAGCACGTGGAGGAGCCGGCGTACCGGATGGGGAGCTCCGCCTCGTCCACGATCTCGCCCATCCGGAACGCGGCGAGCGAGACCTCGGACGTGCCGACCAGATACAGGTCGTCCTCCCGCGTCACGTAGATGTTCACGGCGTCGGTGGGGAGGAACCCGGTCCCGTACATCGCCTCCTCCCGTACGAGGACCGGCGGGATGACCGGCGTGAACCCCTTCGCGGCAAGGGTGTCGAGTGCGTGCCGGGCCAGCGCGAACTGCACGTGGACGATGTCGCCGAGGAGATAGACGAACCGGGATCCGCTCGTCCGCGCCCCGCGCTCCGTGTCGAGCATGCCGAGCGCCTCTCCCAGGGCGGCGTGGTCGCGGGGCTCGAAGGAGAACCGGGGCGGTTCGCCCCGGCGGCGCACCTCAACGGCGTCCTCGTCGGTGAACCCGTCTGGGCAGGACGCGTCCGGCACGTTGGGAACCCGAGCCAAGGCGTTCTGGAGGAGCGTCTCCGCCTCCTCGAGCTGCGGTTCCAAGCCCTCGATCTGAGCGGATACCTTCGAGACCTCCTCGATCAGCCTCGCGCGCTCGTCGCCCTGCACCTTCCCGATCGCCTTCGACGCCCGATTCTGCTCGGCCCGCAGCTCCTCCACCTTCGCGGTCAGCTCTCGGCGGCCCTCATCGAGTTGGAGCAGCTCATCCACCGCCTCGCCCATCCCCCGGCGAGCCAGGCCGGTCCGAAAAAGCTCGGGGTTCTCGCGGACGGCCTTGATGTCCAGCACGCGGCTAGACCTTCGCCTCCTGCGCGGGCTTGGCCTCCGCCCTGGCGGCCGGTGGGGCCGGCGCGGCCTGGGCCTGGGGGGGCGTCTGCTGCTCCATGATGCTCTGCCCCTGGAAGACGGCGCCCTCTTCGACGACGAGCGCCTTCGACGTGATCGTTCCGTCGACCCTCCCACCGCGGTTCAATTCCGTGCGGCCTTTCACCACGATGCTTCCCTTGAACCGTCCGGCCACCGAGACGTTCTGGGCCTTGATGTCCGCCTCGACCTGGCTCTGCGGCGCGAGCATCACGTCGCCGTCGGCGTTGATCTGTCCCTTCACCTGTCCGTCGACGCGGAGCGACCCCGCCGAGACGACCGTGCCCTCGAGCTTCGCTCCTGCGCCGATGATCGTGACCTCTCCGCTCTGCTCCGCCATTCGTCGCACCCCCTTGCGAGTCTCGACAACCTTCGGTTGCTCCTGCCGGACCTCCGGCTCGGCTCGCCGTCCGCCCTCGGTCCCGCCGCGTTCCCGAGCGTCAGCCTCCTGGCGCGCCTTGGCTTCCGCCTCGCGTACCCTGGCTTCCGCCTCCTCGCGCCGCTTGGCCTGCGCGTCCTCGCGCCGCCAGATCATCTGGCCTTCACCGCCTCTCGTGGCCTCGCCAGCGCCTGCCTGATCGCTTCCTCCTCCTCGACCGAGAGGTTGTAGGCGCTCTTCCCTTCCGCGATGGGCTTCGCATACACCCGCGTGTCCTGCCGCCCGTTGATCGACGTGACCACGACCCCGTTGCCGCGTTCGTCGAGCAGGGCGCACGAGAACGACAGCCGCCCCCCGACGTCCTCGAACGCGTCGTAGCGGATCAGCCCCACGCGCCTCACCGCGCCCTCGATCAGATCCTTCTGTCGCGTGTGGGTCTCGTGCAGCGTGGCCACCGCCTGCTCCAATCGTTGGATCGAGCGCGCCTGGCGCTCCAGCACCCCTCGGAGCGCGCCGCCCAGCCCGACTCCGCCCTCCCTGTCGCGACCCCGCTTGCCGGAGCCCGTCGCGGAGAACAGGAGCGCCAGCCCGGCCAGCCCCAGGCTGATCAGGACCAGCAGGCTGAGCGTCTCGTCGGAGAACGTCATGCGACCTCGAGTCCCGGATGTGGCCGTCTACCTGGGCTTCTGCGAGAGACGGAGTATACAATCATCGCCCTCGTGGACGAATCCCGCCTGGCCGACCTGCTTGACCGAGTAGCTTCGGGCGAGTTGCCCGCGGACGTTGCGCTGGAACACCTCCGGGGTTTCCCCTACGAGAAGCTCGCCGACGCGACGATCGATCACCACCGCGAGCTGCGGACCGGCCAGGCCGAGGCGATCTACGGGCCGGGGAAGACCTCCGAGCAGGTTCGCGACGCCACCGCCGCGCTGGTGGCACGCGCCTCGGGCGCCGTCTTCGTGACGAGGGCCTCTCCCGAGCAGTTCCACGCTCTCTTGGGGGCGGTGCCGGGTGC
>JBOGVG010000092.1:0-2797 GCA_050692435.1 Actinomycetota bacterium | reverse complement strand
GCGCGCAGTAGTCGTTCGACCCAGCCACCACGACCTGTGTGTTGTGAGGATCGACCGCGATCGTGGGCTCGTTCTGCGAGCGTTTGCCGGTGCTGCAGGCCGCCATCGTGGCATCGGAGGTACCGTCGTAGCGGAGATAGCTGCCGGCGGTGGCATCTCGTGTTACCCGAGTATTGGCGGGTGACGCCAACGAGTTCGGCGACAGGGCCATGACCAGCAAGAGGGCCGCCATCGCGATCAAGACGCGACGCGTCATCGAAACCTCCCTTCCGTCGAGGGTCCGGGGTAAGGTCGTGCAAGACGGAGGCCGTCCTGGAGCACAACCGTCTCATCGCCGAGGACGAGCGGTACGTGTCGTCCATCATCCCGACGCGGGACGGCGTCATGGCGGCCCTCCGGGTGTCGTGACGGCCATCCTCGGTTCATCCAGAGGTAGACTCCCCGCGCTCGGAGCCCTGCTTCCCGGGTAGCTCGCCCGAGCCGCGATAGTCTCTAGGTTGGGAACAACGGTGGCCAAGAGGAAGACCGACGTCGGCACGCTCTACAAGGGCAGTCCCGGCCAATGGTCTTGGATCGCCCATCGGATCACCGGCGTGGCCATCATCCTTTTCTTGTTCGCCCACGTGGTCGACACTGCGGTTGTTGGGTGGGGGCCGACGGCGTATGACCGGGTCGTTGCCGTCTACCACAACTGGGGCGTCCGGCTGCTCGAGCTCGGCCTGGTGGCCGCGGTCCTGTACCACGCTATCAACGGCGTGAAGATCATGCTCTTTGACTTCTGGCCGGGGACGACCCGCTACATGAAGCAGCTGTCAATCGGCTCCACCGGGCTCTTCCTTCTGGCTATGGTCCCGATCACCTGGATCATGGGAAGGGACATCCTGAATCTCTCTTTGGGGTGGAACCTTTGATGGCCGTCGAGGCCGCGGAGCGCCCGCCCTCCACTCCCTCTCGGGGTGCCCTCGGCCACGGGACCGGGCGGGTGCGACCCGCCGGCGGCCTCGAGCTGTGGTCCTGGCTGTTCATGAGGATCTCCGGCGTCGTCCTGCTGTTCCTCGCCGTGGGCCACGTGCTGATCATGCACGTCTTCGACGGGGGGGTGTCGCGGGTGAACTTCGGATTCGTCGCCCTGCGGTGGCAGAGCCCGTTCTGGCGGACGTGGGACTGGGCGCTCCTGGTCCTGGCGCTCCTACACGGGATCAGCGGACTGCGGGTGATCGTGCAGGACTACGTGAAGTGGCCGAGCGCGCGCTTCGCCGTGAACATGCTCTTCTACGTCGTCGGCTTCAGCCTGTTCACGCTCGGCACGGTCATCGTCTTCACCTTCGACCCCAGCAGGTGGCCGGGGGCGTCGTGACGTCGTGACCACCCACCACACGTACGACGCCGTGATCGTCGGCGCCGGCGGTGCCGGGCTCCGGGCCGCCATCGAGACCTCGGACCGGGTTAGCACCGCCGTCATCTCCAAGCTGTACCCGACCCGCTCCCATACGGGTGCCGCGCAGGGTGGCATGTGCGCGGCGCTGGCCAACGTGGAGGAGGACTACCCCGAGTGGCACGCCTTCGACACGGTGAAGGGGGGCGACTACCTCGTCGATCAGCCGGCCGCCTTGCTCATGTGCGAGGAAGCCGTCGACTCCGTCTACGAGCTCGAGCATTGGGGGATGCCGTTCAACCGGACCCCCGACGGGAGGATCGACCAGCGGCGGTTCGGCGGCCACACCCGCAACCACGGCCAGGCCCCAGTGAAGCGGGCCTGCTACGCGGCCGACCGCACCGGCCACATGATCCTCCAAACCTTGTATCAGCAGTGCATCAAGCGAAACGTCCGCTTCTTCAACGAGTTCTACGCCCTGGATCTCTTGCTCACCGACGGCCGGGTAGCTGGCATCGTGGCGTACGAGCTCGCCACCGGCGAGCTACATGTCTTCCGAGCGAAATCGGTGTTGTTCGCCACGGGGGGCTACGGCAGAGTGTTCAAGATCACCTCCAATGCGCACGCCCTCACCGGAGACGGGCCCGCAGTCGTCTGGCGACGCGGGATCCCTCTCCAGGACATGGAGTTCTTCCAGTTCCATCCGACCGGCATCTACAAGATGGGGATCCTAATCTCGGAGGCCGTCCGGGGCGAAGGGGGGATCCTGCTGAACAGCGAGGGCGAGCGGTTCATGGAGCGCTACGCCCCCACCGTGAAGGACCTCGCCCCCCGCGACCTGATCTCCCGGGCCATCTACCAGGAGATCAAGGAGGGCAGGGGCGTGGGCTCTCGCCGGGACGCTGCCTACCTCGACGTCCGCCACCTGCCCCACGAGGTGATCGAGGAGAAGCTGCCCGACGTCACCGAGTTCGCCCGGGTTTATCTCGGCGTGGAGCCGACGCGCGAGCCCGTCCCGATCCAGCCGACCGCCCACTACGCCATGGGTGGCATCCCCACGAACACCGACGCGCAGGTCGTGCTGGGGCCGGAGGAAACCCCGGTCGCCGGGCTGTACGCCGCGGGGGAGTGCGCTTGCGTATCGGTCCACGGGGCCAACCGGTTGGGGACGAACTCGCTCCTCGACATCGTGGTGTTCGGGCGCCGGGGGGGCCAGCACATGGCTCGGTTCGCCGCCGAGGCCGATCTCCCCGAGTCACCTTCCCGCCAGGAGGCGAGCACTGTGGAGACGCTGCGCGGTCTCCTGAGGGGACCGAACATCGAGTTCGTCGCCGACATCCGGGCCGAGCTTCAGAGGCACATGTTCGACCTGTGCGGGGTGGTACGCAGCGAGAGGGGACTCCGGGAGCTTCAGGGGATCCT
>JBOGVG010000091.1:0-4352 GCA_050692435.1 Actinomycetota bacterium | reverse complement strand
GACCTCGACGGCAAGGACAACTACTCGATCCAGTACCAGAATGCGAACAACTCGGTCCGCGTGACCGACGAGTTCATGCAGGCTTACCTGGACGACCGGGACTGGAAGCTGAAGGCCGTCCTTACGGACGAGACTCTGGAGACGTTCCGGGCCCGGGACCTAATGGGCGAGATCGCCCAGGCCGCCTGGGAATGCGCGGACCCCGGCGTGCAGTACGACACGACGATCAACGAGTGGCACACGTCCCCGGCATCGGGCCGCATCAACGCGTCGAACCCTTGCTGCTTCACGGGCGAGACCCTCGTGGAGACGTCGACGGGGCTCATCTCATTCGAGATCCTCAAGAAGATGACGGCGACCGGGGACGAACTGCCCGCGGCACGCTCATTCAACGCGACAATGGGTCAACCCGTCTGGAAGCAGATCCGTGAGGTCTGGGTGGCGGGCTCGACGAATCGATTGGTCGAAGTGCTCACCGATCGAGGCCTCTCGCTGCGATGCACGCCGGAGCACCGCTTCCTGACCCTGAGCGGGGCGTACGTCGAAGCGCATGAACTCGCGCCGGGCATGGTGCTTCGTGCCATTGACGAAGGCGGCTACCCGGTCGATGATCGCGTGCGTTCGGTCGTGGAAGTGGTCATGGATCAGCCAGCGCTCGTCTACGACCTGGAAGTGGAAGGGACCCACAACTTCGGAGTGACGAGCGAAGGTTCGACGATCGACCACTCCGTCGTGGTGCACAACAGCGAGTACATGCATCTCGACAATTCGGCGTGCAACCTGGCGTCGCTGAACCTCATGAAGTTCCTAGACGGTGAGGGCAACTTCGACGTCGTGGCTTTGAAGCACGCCGTCGAGATCGTGTTCACGGCCCAGGAGATCATCGTGGGCAACTCCGACTACCCCACCGAGAAGATCGAGCGGAACGCGAAGGCGTTCCGGCAGCTCGGCCTGGGGTATGCCAACCTGGGCGCGCTGCTCATGGCCCGGGGCCTTCCATACGACTCCGACGCGGGGCGGGCCTGGGCCGGGGCCATCACGGCGCTCATGACCGGGTGGGCCTACCGGACCAGCGCCCGGATCTCCGAGGTCACCGGGCCCTTCGCCGGCTTCCCCCCGAACCGCGACGCCATGCTGCGAGTCATGCGCAAGCACCGGGCAGCCGCCGACGAGATCGACGGTGACCTGGTGCCCGAGGCGCTGCTGTCGGCGGCCAAGCAGTCATGGGACGAGGCCATCCACCTTGGCGAGGAGCACGGCTACAGGAACGCCCAGGCCACGGTGCTCGCGCCTACTGGAACTATCGGGTTGATGATGGATTGTGACACCACCGGTGTCGAGCCCGACCTCGCCCTGGTGAAGAACAAGAAGCTCGTGGGCGGGGGCACGATGCAGATCGTGAACCAGACTGTGCCCCGGGCCCTGGATCGCCTGGGCTACGAGCCGGGCCAGGTCGAGGACATCGTTGCCTACATCTCGGAGCACAACTCGGTCGTGGATGCCCCGCACCTCCGCGAGGAGCACGAGCCCGTGTTCCACACGTCCATGGGGGACCGGGCCATCCACTATATGGGCCACGTCCGGATGATGGCGGCCGTGCAACCGGGCATCAGCGGGGCCATCTCCAAGACCGTCAATATGCCGGAGCAGGTCACGGTGGAGGAGGTCGAGCAGCTCTTCGTGGAGTCGTGGAGGCTCGGCCTGAAGGCGGTGGCCATCTACCGCGACAACTGCAAGGTTGCGCAGCCGCTGTCGGCCGACAAGAAGGCCAAGGACAAGGCCCTCGAGCCGGCGCAGCTCGCGCAGCCGGTCCGAAAGCGCCTGCCGCGGAGCCGTCCGTCGATCACCACGAAGTTCGAGGTTGGGGACGCCGAGGGCTACATCACCGCGAGCTCGTACCCCGACAACGGGATCGGCGAGATCTTCCTGAAGAGCTCGAAGCAAGGCTCCACCCTGGCGGGCATCATGGACGCCTTCTCCATCGCCATCTCGATCGGCCTCCAGTACGGGGTGCCGCTCGAGGCCTACGTCGACAAATTCATCAACATGAAGTTCGAGCCCTCCGGCATGACGAACGACCCGGACATCCGGTTCGCGTCGTCACTGGTGGACTACGTGTTCCGGCGCCTGGCGCTCGACCACCTGCCCTCCGAGAAGCGCGAGGCGCTCGGGATTCGCTCGATCGAGGAGCGGAAGGAGACCGCGAAGGCCGAGGCCGAGGGGAAGACGTTCGCCGCCCAGCTGCGGGACGAGACGCCTGGGACGCCCCTGCCAGCCGAACCGGCCGAGCGGCCGCGGGGCCAGGCCGCCGACGCGCCGCTCTGCTACACGTGTGGCTCGAAGATGCAGCCGTCGGGCTCGTGTTACGTGTGCCCTTCCTGCGGCTCGACCAGCGGCTGCTCGTAGAGGGATCGCATACTCCACGACGGACCGGGACCCCCTCCCCGGCCCGTCGTGGGCCTGGGAGACTGCGTCGCCATGGACGTGCCCTTCAAGCGGCTGGACCCGGACGCGGAGTTGCCCGCGCATGCGCATCCCGGCGACGCCGGGCTCGATGTGCGCGCGGCCATCGACGTGGAGGTTGGCCCGGGGGAGCGAACCATGGTCCCGACCGGCCTGGCCGTGGCCATCCCTGAGGGGCATGCGGGGCTGGTGCTTCCCCGCTCCGGCCTGGCCTCGAAGCACGGACTCACCATGGCCAACGCCCCGGGATTGATCGACTCCGGCTACCGGGGCGAGGTCGTCTGCGCCGTGGTGAACCTGGACCGTGAGCACCTCGTGAAGCTTCACCGAGGGGATCGGATCGCCCAGCTCGTGATCGTGGCCGTGCCCGAGATCCGACCCGCCTGGGTGGAGGAGCTCCCCCCGTCTTCGCGCGGCGAGGGCGGGTTCGGCTCCACGGGCGCCTGACGGCGGCTACGGAGGGCCGACGTTGAAGGCTCGAGCGGCAGCCCATAGACTGCTGCTGTGCCCCAGTGGGGCGCGCGCGGACGTGGCTCAGTTGGTAGAGCACCACCTTGCCAAGGTGGGGGTCGCGGGTTCGAATCCCGTCGTCCGCTCCAGAGAAACCGCAGGTCAGGGCCAGTGTAAGCCCGGCCTTCTCCGTTTACGGGACCGTCCAAAGTGCCAGGGGTCCCGTCGGGGTCCCGTCTCGTACACGACTTCGTCACGGAGATGAGGAGGAAGCACGGGGCACGGATGCCTGCCGGCGATCATCGATGGCGCTCTTCAATGACCCGCCCTGAGAGCCAACCAAGGGGCTCTGGGTTCAAGAGACCCCGAAACGATCCAGCCCGGCGCTGGATGCGCTAAACTACACCCGTGTCATTTCCCTTGGTGCAGGCTACCGCCCATAGGCCGGAAGTCAAGCACTGGGAGAAGCGAGTGGTTCCAGGCTGAGCGGCGATAGCTGACTGACCTGCTCGGAAGGGCAGAACGGGGGTGACTTGATGACCACTAGCTTCTCCACCATCACGACGCTCGCTGAGCAGTTCAAGGGCGCTCTGACTCGCGTCGAGCTTCGTGAGAAGCGCAACCGCGTCATCGCGGCGCACACCGAGATCCGCGGAGTACTGGAGAGCGACCATCTGCTGTCCTCGTGGGGAGTCCAAACGACACTCATCGGCTCTTATGCGCGCGATACCGCGATCTACCCCGGCAAGGACGTGGACGTGTTCACGAAGCTGACGGAGCTCGACACGAGCGTGAACCCGCGGACCGTGTTCGAGGCCGTCCGCGACGTTCTGGCCGCGCGGTATGGCGACCGGGCGCAGCCGCAGGCCCGTTCGATCAAGGTTGCCTTTCCAACCGACGGGGAGGAGGACTTCCACGTCGACGTCGTCCCAGCAGTCAGGAAGGCCAGCCGATGGGCGATCCCTCGCCGGGATACCACGCGATGGGAAGCGCCGCAGGTGGAGAAGCGCTGGGTTGAGACGGACCCGGAGAAGATGACTGAACTCAGCTCAGACATGAACGCTACCCTCAAGGTTGACGGACAAGGCGCCTACGTGCCTGTCGTCAAGCTTGTTCGGCAGACGCGCTGGCATCACCGCGGCAAAGAGAAACCGGGCGGCTTCTACTTCGAGCTGATGGCCTACTGGGCGTTTGCCGGTGGCGTGGACGGAGACAGCTTCGCCGAGATCTTCGCAAAGACCCTACGGGCGGTTGCTGTGCAGCTCGACGGGGCCGAGCCCTTGATCGACCCGACCCTCGGCAAGGAGTACAGGCCCCCGCCGAAACCGCAGGATCGCGCGGCGGCGGCGGCTATCTTCTCCGACCTCGCTACCAACGCCGAACGAGCTCTGACACTGGACCGGTGCCCGGCTGCCGCCATCTGGCGGACGATCCTGGGG
>JBOGVG010000090.1:0-8752 GCA_050692435.1 Actinomycetota bacterium | reverse complement strand
TGACGGTGACGGTTGGCATCGCGGGCGACACGATGCTCGGGCGCGGCGTCGCAGAGCGGCTGTCCTGGACGGCTCCCGAAGACCTCGTCTCAACGGGTGTCGTGGACGCCGCCCACGAGGCCGACGTGCTCGTGCTGAACCTGGAGTGCTGCATCTCCGAGCGCGGGGAGCCGTGTCCGGTCCCGGGCAAGCCGTTCTTCTTCCGCGCCCCGCCCGTGGCAGTCGAGGCACTCGTCCACATGGGGGTCGCGTGCGTGACGATGGCGAACAACCACGCCCTCGACTACGGGGAGATCGCCCTGCTTGACACGTTTCGGCATCTCGCCTCGGCGAACATAAGCTGCGTCGGCGCCGGGGCGGACGTGGACATGGCCCGCGCCCCCGCAGTGCTCGACGCGGAGGGCTTTCATCTCGCGGTCCTCGGGGTGACCGACCATCCCGAGCAGTTCGCGGCGAGCCCGGATCGTCCAGGGGTGGCCTTCGCAGACCTGCACGACGGGGTTCCCCCCTGGGTGGTCGCAACCGTCGAGCGCGCTCGTGCCGAGGCGGACGCCGTTCTGGTCTCGCCGCACTGGGGTCCCAACATGTCTCCGGAGCCGGTGGGTCACGTCCGGGTCGCCGCCGACGAGCTGGCCGCGGCCGGCGCCACGATCGTGGCCGGCCATTCCGCACACGTGTTCCAGGGCATCTCCGGGCACATCCTCTTCGATGTCGGAGACTTCCTCGACGATTACGCGGTCGATCCCGTACTGCGCAACGACCTCGGTCTCCTGTTCCTGATCACCCTCGACGAGGAAGGGCCGCTCCGGCTGCAGGCGGTGCCCCTCGCCCTCGATCACTGCTTCACTCGGCTCGCGACCGAGGACGATGCGGCGTGGATCCGTCTGCGATTCCGCTCGGCGTGCCGCGCGTTCGGCACAGAGGTCGTCGAGGAGGGCGGCCGCCTCGTCGTCACGTATCGGTCCTGACGACCTCGATCTCCTAGAACACCGGACGCTGAGCGAGGGCCTCAACCGGCCGTGCGGGCTGAAGAACTCGACGCCCCCCTCGTCCTCCCGCCACTCGAACCGGTGCATCCCGAAGTGCGGGCGCCTGAGCTGCTCGGTCGCCGGCCCGACATCGGGAAACGTGAGCATCGACACGTAGGAGTGGCCGAGGAACATAAGCCGCCCCCTGGCCGCAGGATCCTCGCGGCCTCCGGGGTCCAAGCATGCGGGTCGCACCAGATCGCGGCGCCGTACTCCGAGACGGCCAGATCGAAGCTCCCGTCGCGGAGCGGCGGCCGCTCGGCGTCGGCGTGGATCAGCGGGAAGCTCAGGTCGAACTGGTCCTGGAAGCTGCGGGCGGTCGCGAGCTGGCGGCCGGAGTTGTCGAGGCCGATGAGTTGGGCCCCGCGCCGCGCGAGCCAGGCCGATAAGTAGCCGGTACCGCAGCCCAGTTCGACGACATCCAGCCCGTCGACGTCGGGCAAAAGGTGCAGCTCGAACTCGGGCCCCGACCAGATGCCCCAGGTGATCTCGTCGGCCATCCAACTGTCGCGCCCACGCTGGACCCAGTTGTCGGCGTCGGCGTCCCAAGCTTCGCGGTTGCGAAGCACGTGGTCATCGATCATGGCCGCAGGATACGTGCCAGGGGCAGGATCGCGCCCACCACCCCCGAGAACGCGAGTTCGACGGGTCGCCGCCTGTAAAGGCACAGAAACCCCGATTCGGGCGTCAGGTACAGAAACTCGATCGTGCTCACTAAGCCGGCCCACTGCAGGGTGGCTCGCTGAACCGTTCAGGCCCTGATCCGGAACGACGCACGAGCCCCCGGGGGCGAGCGCTCCTCGCCTCGGTCCCCCGGTAGCGGGAACGTCCCAAGCAGCAGGTCGCGTTCCTCGTCGGGTCGGGCGTTGAACTCCGCGATCCACGCGTCGACCGCTCCCCGGTCGGTGAGATCGACGCCCCAGGCCAGCATGGCGTTGGCGATGGCCTTGGCCGGGCCGAAACTTCCAGGATCAGTCACGGCGCGGCCGAACTCCGGGGCGAATTCCTCGACGCCTCCTCGGTATCGGCGATCCACCGTTCCTCCAGGCCCCGCTTCGTGAGGGCGAACCCGCACCATCGGGTACGAAACTCGATCACGCCGCGTGGTACTCATTGGTGAGTCCGCCGATAGCGGATCGCCGTCGCACCTGGCCAGGTGTGCTGGGCGGCGTGGCGGGTCTGGACCTGCTGGCGCCTTCAGGTTCAGGCCCCGGTGAGGCCAGTGGTCGTTGAAATGCTGGACGTAGGTCCGAAGGACCCGTCCAGGTGGCGCCGCCCTTGGATCAGCGTCCAGTCCACACACTCGGCCTGAACGGTCCCCACCCATCTCTCGGCGAAGGCGTTCGCGTTCGGCGCCCGGATCGGCATGCAGATATCCTGGTGACGTCTTCCTTGAACGCCGGGTCGAAGGAGCCCGAGAACTTCGTGTCCCGGTCGTGGATCAGGAATCGAGAGGGGGTCCGCTGTTCGTCGAGTGTCCCGGCGAGGTTGCGGGCTTGCTGGGTGACCCAGGCCGAATCCGGATTCCCGGTCGCTCCGGCCACGTGCACCCTCCTCGCCCCGAGCTCCCACGAACAACGGCACATGTAGCGTCCGAAGCCAGACCGTATCCACGGTGAGGAAGTCGGAGACCTTGTAGTGCGTCACGTTGTCCAGAGGATCCGCTCGAGGTGTCGGCGGCGACGCCAAGCTCGAGCGATACCGGGCTGCCCTGGAGGCAGGGACTGACCCGGCAGTCGTGGGCCTCACGCCGCCGCCTCTGGTCCGACGTGGACTCTCGTGGACATTAGGCCTGGATCGAGGAGCTGGATGTGCTTCCCTTGCTGGGGAAGGCCAGACCCGAGAAGAAGGCCGATCTCTATGCGATTCTCGGCCTGACCCTCACCTATCACCCAGAGGACCGACGGGTCGCCGTCCTGGCTGACCTCGGTATGGGCAAAGATCGTGTCGGAGGACCGACACGAACCTTCTCCCCACGGCTCGTAGTTCGTGCCGAGCTGCGCGGCGAACTCGTCGAGGCTCATCGCGGGCAAGTCTCGCCGAAGCGCCAGTCACGGTCCAGGAGAAGCGAGAAGGAGACGAGCTGTCGGCTGCTCACCCGCCGTGGGACACTCATCGCGTCCATGTCGCTCAGTTCCCATGGATTCCCGAGGCCGGCTCGGCCCCAACTGCATGACGTCGGCGAGCCCGAGCGCGCTCCCGACCGACGACGGGGCGCGAACGCGCTGCTCGCAGCCAGCGCCGCGGCCTTCGCGGTCCTAGCCGTCATCGCCGCCAACTGGGAGCGGCTCCTTCTTACCATCGATGAGCCCGTCCAGCGCGCAGCGATTCGGGCGCGCTCAGACTGGCTGAACGAGGTCATCTCGTGGGTCTCTTTGCTCGGGACGCGCTACGTGATCGGCGCCCTTCTCCTCGCAGTCGCCGCGTGGGCGCTCCTCACCCGACGTTGTCAGGTGGCGCTCGTCGTGCTGATCGTCGCCTTCGCGCTGAACCCCCTCGTCGAGTACATACTGAAGGAGATCGTCGGCCGGGCCAGGCCGGAACTGCTGCCCCTCGGTCGGGGCCGCGGGCCCTCGTTCCCGAGTGGTCACGTCATGGCGTCCGTCGGGTTCTACGCGATGCTTCCCGCCGTCGTCGTGGGTCGGACGAAGGCTCGTCGCCTCTTCACGCTCGTCGTGAGCTGTGCGGTGATCCTGGCCATCTCGTTTGCCCGGGTCTACGTCGGTGTGCATTGGTTCACGGACGTGATCGGTGGACTACTCATCGGTGCGGTCATGGCACTCGCTACCTACGCGGGGCTCCGCGGCCACCGGTTGGATTCCACCTGGTGCCCGGGCCCAACCGGCCCGGCTTCCCCACCCGCTTCCATCCGGTCCCGGTAAGAGGCGATGGCCCGCTCCGCCAGCCGGCCGGGAGACTCGTTCGTCTCCTCTGATCGTCGCTGCAGCCAATCCCAGAGATCGGTACGGATACCGACCTGCCCCGACCGCTGTCCGAGCCGACGGGTCAGGGCCACGTAGACGGCGATCACGAGCCCGATGAGGAATAGGACGCTCACCAGGATGGCCCGACCGAAAGGATCCCCGTGCCAGATCTGGACGGTGCGCGCCTCCTCACCGAGGTCCAGCCGGAAGGCCCGCCAGAGGTACACGAAGATGTAGGCGCCCGTGTAGGCGAGAAAACCGACCAGGACGCCGAGGCCGAGCTTGCCCTTCATGGGACATCCCCCCTCTTCAGCCATGGGATCGCATGGATACGCTCGCGCGGCTCCTCGGATGAAGGGCACAGGCGGCCCACCGGCGTGGTGGCGACGAGTCGCTGCACGAATCGGAAACGCCGCCCAATGAACACCGCAAGGGTCACGCTTCCGAGCGCCAGGATGAGCAGCGCGATCCCCGCGATGTCCCCCAGCGCGATGGCCCACGGGTTGAGGTGCAGCGTCGCGTTCGGATCACGGTAGGTGGCGAGCCCGGTCCGGATCGCCAGGACGCCTACCGTGGCGAGGCCGATACCCACCGACAGATACACCCCGCGGGGCCGCGGGCGCCGGACTATCGGCTCGCGCTCTGCGATCGTGTACCCGGCGGCTTTCGCCGTCTGATCGACGAGGGCGTGCACGGCCTGAGTGACGGCAAGGCTCCTCCTGGCTCCGAGCTTGGGCATCAGGCGACGCACCCCGTCCGCCAGGAGCAGCCCACAGGACAGGAGGATCCCCGCTCCCATCAGGCCGGGGACGAACACGGCGAGCACCGGGGTCGGCTCGGCGATCATGCGACCACTTTCTCGGCCTGCTTCGTCACGGTGCCCTCGACCCCATCGATCTCGACCACTTCGCCCTCCGCGATGGCCCGTGTGGCCCCCTTCACGTTGAGGACGGCGGGGAGCCCGAGCTCCCTCGCCACGATCGCGGCATGCGAGAGGGGCCCGCCCTCCTCCAGGACGATCCCCCCGGCGATGAGGAACAGCGGGGTCCAGGACGGATCGGTGCTGTGAGCTACGATGATCTCGCCCGCAGCGAGCCTGGCGCCGTCGCGGAGGTTCCGGATGATCCTTGCCCGGGCCCGCACCCGACCCGGGCCTGCGGCCCATCCTCGGAGCAAGTCCCCCTCGATGGGCGGAGCTTTCTCCTCCCCCGGGAAGCCGTCGAAGATCTCGGGGAGCGGCGCGCCTTCCTGGGCGCATGCGAGCGCAGCCCGCCTGCGAGCCAGTTCCTCCGCCGAGACCGGTTCGTGCCCGTGAAGCGCCTGTTGGAGCTCGGTCTCCGACAGGAGCATGACGTCGTCGGGATCGTCGAGGAGGCCCGACGCGGAGAGTCGGCGTGACGCCTGCAGGATCAACCGGCGCTCTTCCCCGCCCAGCACGAGGAGGGCTGCCTTGGCCTGCTCCCGCAGGAGTAGGAACCGGCTGGCGTCGGTGGCGAGGTTGCGGAGCAGCCGGCCGCGCACGTCGACCAGCTGGCCGGTCATGACTCGCGTGGCCTTCCACTTCCACGAACGACGCAGCTCGGCCAGCAGCGCTTCGACCGGGTCCTGGGACGGGACTCCGCAAGGGACTCCCGCCGGGGAAGGATTAAGAGGGTACCCCTCGCCGCTGGCCTTTTGACCTGACCACTGCGGGGCGAGGTCTGGGTCCTCGTCCCAGGTTGGTCCCCCATACACCGACATCGAGCCGAGGTACCGGGTCCCTTGTGACGTGGTCCCGATCGATCTGTCGTCCTCGCGGCAAGGCCTGGCCGGATCCGGATCGGAAGAGGCGGTGATCCGCTGGGCCCAAAGCGCAGCCTTCTCGTGATCAACCCACCGCGAGATCGTGAGCTCGAGCGTCCGGTATGCGGCCGCCGCCTCCGCAGCGGCGGCGACCTCCGACACGTACCCCCTGGACGCGAGGTCGCGGATCGCCGCCCAGTAGGCGAGCATGTTTCGGAGGGGCAGAGCACCAAGGTCCACATGGAGGTCAATCACCCCGTGGACCGCCAGGACGAAGAGCTTCACCTCGTCCCCCACCCGCCTGCGCAGCGGCAGCGCCCGCAGGCCGGCCAGCGCTCGGCGGAGCAAGCCCTCCGTCGAGCCCTGCTCCCCGCGCTCGGAGAGCACACGACCCAAGTACTGGCGCTCGACCTCCTCCCACGACCCCCCCGGCGTCGCCGCGGAAGCCTCGCGAAGAACCGAGAGATCCAGGGCTGCCCGGCCACGGAACCTGCCCAGGGCGAGGTACCTGCCCGGCCGCGCCGGCGGACGGATCCCGAGCTCCCAGAACAGTGTGCGGAACGCCTCGTCCAACATCGGCCCGTTGATCGTCCACAGCAGAGGCGGCAGGACGGCGGGCAGCATCTCCTGGACTCCCACCGGAGTGTAGGAGGCACCCGGAGCCGGCTCCGTGTCGAACCCGTCATCGTCGACCCGCCTGCGGCCTTGGACGCCGATGGGTCGGTCCCGGACGACGGTGATGGGTCGGGCCTGTAGGACGAACAGCTCGCCCGCTGCCGATGCCCACTCCACGTCTTGCGGCGCTCCCATCCGGTGCTCGATGCGGAGCGCCAGCCTGGTGAGGGTCTCCAGGAATGTCGGGGGCCATGGGAGCTCAGAGCCCAAGACCTCGAACGTGGAGCGGTCCACGCAGTAATCAAACGGGGTGACCTTCCCCGAGACCAGCGACTCCCCGAGCCCGCGGACTGCCTCGATGCGGGCGCGTCGTGGATCGCCGTCCGGATCGACGGTGAAGACGACGCCGGCCCACTCCGCCGGCACCATCGTTTGGATAACCACGCCCATGGCGATGTCGTCCTCCGCGATCCCGGCCGCCCGCCGGTAGGCGCGAGCGGGGGATCTCCAGAGGGAAGCCCAGCAGAGTCGGACCGCTTCCACGACCGCCTCGATTGTCCGAATCTCGAGGAACGACCGGTACTGCCCTGCGAAGGAGGCTGAGGCCAGGTCCTCCGCGGTGGCCGAGGACCGCACGGCCACGGGACCGTAGGCCAGCCGGTCGGCCGTCGCTTCCCGGATCGTCCCCTCGAGAAGCTCTTGGATTGGGGCTTCGAGGAAGGCCCGATCGACCCGCTCCGCCTCCTGCTCGACCTGGTCGAGCGGGGGTGGTCCCGCGTGGCTGAGCCCCTCTACGAACGGTCGCAGCCCAGCCCTGTCGACGAACGAGCGGTACGCCTCTCCCGTCAAAGCGACCGCGCCGGGGACCGGGAAACCGAACCCCACCAATCGATCGAGGGATGCGGCCTTTCCGCCTACCTCGGTGATGGCGGCGCCGCCTCCGTCCAGGGGGCGAACCAACCGGCGCCGAGCAAGGTTCGCGGACCGCCCGACGCTGGAGGGCTCAGCCATGTCGCTCCCCATCCCTCCGTCCAGGCTCGTCGGGCAGCCGGTGGCCGCACTTCGGGCAGTCGTCGCCCATCGGCGCGGCGCAGCCCGTGAACCCGCACCATCCGCAGGAGACCCACATCCAGAGCTTCACGTCCTCCGCCGCCTTTCTTGGGCCGAGAACCCGTCTCGGTGAGGGCATGTTCGTTGAAGCGCGCCGGCCTGGGTAGACGAGTTTTAACCCATTTCCGCAGGTCAGAGGACCCAACGTCGCTTGGGTACTTCCGGAAAGGCTCAGGACTCGGGTTCGGGAGCCCGATTGAGACCTCTCTGGATCGAGTAGCGCATCAGCTCGTAGCGCCGGTGCATGTGGAGCTTGGCCAGGATGTTATGCACGTGATTCGGGACGGTCTTCAAGCTGATGAAGAGCTTCTCGGCGATCTCGCGGTACGTATGCCCTTCGCCACCAGCGTCAGTACCTCGTTCTCCCGGGGCGAGAGCCCGCGCTGCCCGGTCGAGGGTTGGATCTCGGCAGCGGCCCGACGGAACTCCGAGAGCACGAGCCCCGCGAGGGACGGGGTGAACACCCGGACCTGGCGCACGGCGTCCGCGATCTCCTCGCCGTGGAGCTCTTCAGCAGGTAGCCGCCGGCGCCGTTCTTCACGGCCTCGAGGACGTCGGCCTCCTCACCCAAGGCCGCGAGCACGACGATCTTCACGTGAGGGGTCTCGTCCGCGCCTCGGACGGTGGGCATGGTGAGATCCATCAGGATCACTTCCGGCATCGCCTCCCTCGCCACATCGATCGCCTCGTCGCCGTCGGAGGCCTCGGCGACGACCGCCGCCACGCCGGATCCCTCCAGATCCGCGCGGAGCCCATCGCGCCAGATCGGATGGTCGTCGAAGAATAACCCGGATCCTCGAGGGAGTTCGGCCAGCGAGCGATTGGTCCGGGTTCGGAGGTTCTCCGATTGGCCGATATGGCCGGACAGTATCCAGGCAGTTCTCGAACGCCCTCCACACGACTCGGTCTTGACAGCAAAAGCATCCGAAACCGGGACGCTCGCGATTGCTCGCACCGGCGAACCGTCGTCCGTCTGAAATTCCGTGAACGCCAACCGTTGGGCAGTGACTTTCGTGCAGGTGAGTGAATACGGTATGTCATCCCGCGTGACGTGGGCAGCGACGTCTATCGGTCCGCAGGAAGCAACCAGAGCCAGCATGGCTGCGATCAGGGTGAGCTGAAGAGTAGACCACCGATTACGGTTCCTCACCGGTATCGTACCCAGGTGGCGGCGTCGGCAGCAACTCATCGGGCAGGTCGTTCTGCTCTTGGAGCCTCCGATAGGCGACCTCCCAAGGCCACCGGTCGAACCCGGCTACATCCACTCGCTTAGTGGCTAGTCCTGCCTGGATG
>JBOGVG010000089.1:0-12126 GCA_050692435.1 Actinomycetota bacterium | reverse complement strand
TTGGTGAGGTACTCATCGGCCCCGGCTTCGAGCAGCCGCTTCACCTGCCCGTGGGTGGCGTCGGCGGAGATCATCACCACCGGGATCCTCCGTGTGGCAGGGTCCTGGCGGAGCTGCATGAGCACCTCGTCTCCCGGGATATCGGGGAGGTGGAGGTCGAGCAGAATGAGATCCGGGCCATTCTCACGGGCCAACTCCAGCCCGAGCCTCTCCTGCATCGCGGACATCAGCCTGAACTGGGGACGGCCGGAGAAGACCCGCTCGATGAGTTTCAGGTTGGGGAGGTTGTCTTCGATGTACAGGATCGATCGGGTCAGGATCTCGTCCCCGCCGGCGTCGTCACCCGCCTCCCCCTCGCGTCGATAGCGCTGGAGTGGGGCCTCGGCGAGCCGTAGTTCGACGGTGAAGACGCTGCCGGAACCGGCCTCGCTCTCGGCCTCGATCGATCCGCCCATGGCCTCGACCAGGCCCTTGCTAAGTGCCAGGCCAAGCCCCGTCCCTTCCACGGTGGTCGTCTCGGCGCCGAGGCGGTCGAACGGAGCGAACAGCCGCTCCATCACCTCTGTGGGGATGCCGATGCCGGTGTCGGCGATCCTGATCCGCAGCCTGTCGGGGGGCGATCGCTCCCAGGTGACGGCGACCTCTCCCCCTTCCCGGTTGTACTTGACCCCGTTGGCGAGGAGATTTAGCAGCACCTGTTTGAGACGCTGACGATCGGCCAGGACGTGGAGTCCGTTGGCGTCCTCCACTCGAACCCGAAGCCCGCGCTCCGCGGCCAGGGGCTGGATGAGGTCAGCCGCCTCGTTGAGCGCCTCGGCGACCGATACGGCCTCCGGTGAGAGCGGGAGCCGTCCCGTCGCGATCCGGGTGATGTCGAGCACCTCGTCGATCAGGCCGAGCAGGTGCTGCCCGCCGCGCAGGATCTGCCTCACGCTTTCGCGCTGTTCCGCCGGGAGGGAATCCATCTCCAAGAGCTGCGCGAACCCGAGCACCGCGTTCAGGGGGGTCCGAAGCTCGTGGCTCATCCGGGATAGGAACTCGTCCTTGGCCCGGTTCGCCCGCTCCGCTTCGTCCTTCGCCCGGCGCAGCTGTTCCTCCGCGAGCTTGCGCTCGGTGATGTCCTCCGAGATGCCCAGTAGATAGGCCGGCTCCCCCTCCTCGTCCAGGATCGGGATCTTCTTCGTGTGCAAGACGCGCGGGCCCTTCGACTTCGTTTCGATGGGCTCCTCGGGGATGTCGACGAGCTGCCTTCCCTCCAGCACCTGGCGATCCTTCGCGGTGAAGAAGTCGGCCTCATCCTTCGGGAAGAAGTCGTAGTCGTTCCGCCCGATGAGCTCCGCTCTCGGATACCCCAGGAGTTCCTCGCCCGCCTTGTTGAAACGGACGAAGCGCAGGTCCTCGGCGGACTTCACGAAGACCATGTTGGGGATGTTCTCGACGATGGAATCGAGGAATGCCTGTGTGTGCCGAACCTCCTCCTCGGCTTGCTTTCGGTCGGTGATGTCGAGGGCCACCATCATCCCGGCGATGACGTCACCGCTCTCGGACTCGACCGGCACGAGGTGTACGAGGAAGGTGCGATCCCCGAAATGACGTTCCGTGGTAGTGCTCTCGCCGCGCAGCGCCGCCCGGTACGCGGGTTCGGCGGTCCGCACTGTCTCCGGCGACACCTCCCCCCACGCCTCCCAAAGGGTCTTGCCCTGTAGCCTCTCCTTCGAGAAGCCGAGCGTCCGGAGTGCTTTCCCCTCGATCAACACGTATCGCAGCTCGTGGTCGAAGAGCGCCACCGCGCCGTTGGGGAAGTTCTGGATCAGTGCCCGGATGCGCGCCTCGCTCTCGCCAAGCGCCGCCTGCCGTTCGGCAAGGAGCCCTTCAGCGCGCTCAAGCGCCATCCCCACCCGGCCGACCTCGTCTCGCCCGGCCGCCCGGTCGAGGAGAGGGAGTTCATCGGCCAACCTGCCCCCGTTCTCCCCGTTCCGGTGGACCCGGCGGGCGACGCTGCTCGTGAATAGCAGCATGGCCGTGGTGCCGGCCACGAATGAGGCGATCAACCCGACCGTGACGCCCGCGAGGGGAAAGAGGACGACGAGCACGACGAGGGGGATGGCCGTGACCATGATCCCCTTGGCTCGAAGCGATCGGTCGGTCCAGGTCGACCCGAGCCGCCTGGCTCCGTTCACGCTCACAACTCTTCGCCCCTCTGACACCCACCCAGCCCTGGCCCGTTCGGTCGTCCTCCATCGTGTATCGGCACCGGATCCACGCACTGAATCCTGGGTGGAGGTCGCCCCGAATCCGGTAAAGGAGGCACGCCGACCGGTCGATGAATCCCTCACGGAGGGAACCTGGGGATGTGGGGCGACGCGTGGGAGGCGGGTGCGCGCATCCTCGTCGTGGACGACGAGGAGGCCAACGTCCGCCTGCTGGAGCGGGCCCTGGGGGAAGCCGGGTATCGGAACGTCCACAGCACGACCGACCCTCGCCAAGTCTCGAGCCTCGTCGCTGAGTTAAAGCCCGATCTGATCCTCCTCGACCTGATGATGCCTCGCGTCGATGGGTTCGAGGTCATGCGATCGCTGGAGCTGTTGCTGCCCGGGGGCTCGTACATCCCGGTCCTCGTTCTCACGGGGGACGCCACCCGCGAGACGAGGCAGCGGGCCCTGGCATCCGGGGCGAACGACTTCCTCACCAAGCCTTTCGACATCGACGAGGTCCTGCTCCGGATCCGGAACATGCTGGAGATCAAGCTTCTCCACGAGCAACTCCGCGACAAGAACGAGGCGCTCGAGCACCACGTGCGGACCCGGACTCGGGAGCTCGAAGAGGCCCAGATCGAGACCTTCGAGCGCCTCGCCCTGGCCGCCGAGTACCGGGACGAGCCCACGGGCCAGCACACAAGGCGCGTGGGGCGTACCGCGGCGCTCGTCGCCGGCCAGCTGGGGCTGCAGGTCGGCACGCGGGATCTCATCCATCGGGCGGCCGGACTGCACGACGTCGGCAAGATCGGTGTGCCCGACAGCATCTTGCTGGCGGAGCGAGGGCTGACACCGGAGGAGTTCGATGTGGTCAAGACCCATACGGCCATCGGGGCCAGGATCCTGTCCGGGAGCAGGTCGCCACTCATCCAGATGGCCGAGGAGATCGCCCTGACCCACCACGAGCGTTGGGACGGGGCCGGCTACGGGGGGCTGGTCGGAAACGCCATTCCGATCTCGGGGCGTATCACAGCGGTGGCGGACGTATTCGACGCACTCACCCACCAGCGTCCTTACAAGCCACCCTGGACCGTGGAGGCGGCAATCGCGTACATCGAAGGTGAGCGGGGCGGCCACTTCGACCCGGAGGTCGTCGACGCCTTCCTCCACGTCCAGGAAAAGGTGAGCACGCTCTCGCTCGATCGTGGGAGCGCCGCGTGAGAGCGGACGCCCAGGGCACGAGGAGCCATTCCGGCACCGCGGAGACTCCCGTTCGCGCCCTCGTGGTGGAGGACGCCCGGGAGTTCCGCGAGTTGGTCGTGGAGCAACTCACCGAGGAGGGGTTCCGGGTGGAGACCGCCGCGGATGGCCGGACGGCGGTGGAGCTGGCCCGAACCCTCCAGCCGGACGTGATCGTCCTGGACCTCGGACTGCCAGACATGGACGGCGTGGAGGTGTGCCGGCAGGTCCGAACGTTCAGCGAGGCCTACGTCGTGATCCTGACGTTCCGGGACGACGAGATCGACAGGCTGGTGGGGCTGTCCGTCGGGGCGGACGACTACATGACCAAGCCCTTCTCCCCTCGCGAGCTCGTGGCGCGGATCCGGGCCATGCTTCGCCGCCCCAGGGGGTCGACGACAGGCTCATCCGAACGCCGGTTCGGCGACCTCACGATCGACCCGGGCGCCCGCGAAGTGCGCGTCGGAAGCGTAAAAGTCGACCTCACGCGGATCGAGTTCGACCTGCTCGATGCGATCTCCGAGCGCCCACGCCTGGTCTTCTCGCGTTCGCAGCTCCTGGAAAGGATCTGGGGGGAGAACTGGTACGGGGACGACCACGTGGTGGATGTCCACATGTCCAGCTTGCGGCGGAAGATCGGGGATGACCCGCAGGCCCCGCGGTACATCCGGACGGTTCGCGGCGTCGGGTTCCGGCTCGCCGACGGTGGCTCAGGCTAGGCCTCGACCCCGGCTCGTAGCTCCTCCACCACCCGTCGGCTCTCGCCCCGCAGCTCAGCCACCTTGTCCGTGGCCGCCTCGGTCCGGTATGTGGAGGCGAGGGCCTCGAGCTCCCCACATAGGGTCGCCAGGGCCGAAGCGCCGATCGCCCCACCCGCCGGGCGGCGAAGCCGGCGACCCTTAGGCAAGGATGGCGGCGGCTTCCGTCCCTTTCAACCGGTTCGTGTCGATGCGGATACCGGGGCCCATCGTCGTCGCCAGGGTGCAGCTCTTCACGTACTTACCCTTGGCAGCCGACGGCTTGGCCCGAAGCACTTCGTCCACCACCGTGAGGTAGTTCTCGAGCAGCTGCTGTTCGGAGAACGAACTCTTCCCGATGATCGCGTGCAGGTTTCCCGTGCGGTCCACTCGGTACTCGACCCGGCCGCCCTTGATGTCCGAGACGGCCTTGGCGATATCGGCCGTCACGGTGCCGGTCTTGGGGTTCGGCATGAGTCCCCGGGGTCCGAGGATGCGACCGGCCTTCCCCACGGCGGCCATCATGTCCGGCGTTGCGACCGTGGCGTCGAAGTCGATGTTGCCTTTCAAGACTTCCTCGACCAGTTCCTCGCCACCCACGACGTCGGCGCCGGCCTCCTTGGCCTCGGTCGCCTTCGGGCCGGTAGCGAACACGGCCACCCGGACCGACTTCCCGGTCCCGTTCGGGAGCGACACCGTTCCCCGGACCATCTGGTCGGCTTTGCGAGGATCGATCCCCAGACGGAACGCGATCTCCACCGTCTCGTCGAACTTTGCCTTGGGGAACCGCTTCACGAGCTGGATCGCCTCAGCGGGCGGGTACTCCCGCTCCCGATCCAGGAGCCTGCCCGCCTCGTGGTATCGCTTGCCGCTCATGGGGCCACCTCCACGCCCATACTTCGGGCCGTGCCGGCGAGGATCTTCATGGCCGCCTCGACGTCGTTGGCGTTGAGGTCGGTCATCTTCCGCTCGGCGATCTTCCGGAGCTGGCCCTCGGTGATGCTGGCGACCTTCTCCCGGTTGGGCTCCCCGGAGCCCTTCTCGATGCCGACGGCCTGCTTGATGAGCTCGGCGGCAGGTGGTTGCTTCGTCACGAACGAGAACGAGCGGTCCTCGTAGATCGTCAGCTCGACCGGGATGACCTGCCCGGCGAACTGCTGGGTCTGCTCGTTGTACTGCCGGCAGAACTCCATGATGTTCACGCCGTGCTGGCCGAGGGCCGTGCCGACCGGCGGCGCCGGCGTGGCCTGGCCAGCGCGAACCTGGAGCTTGACCACGGTGAGAACCTTCTTTTTCGCCATCTCTTCACTTCCATCTCCTGCGGTGCAAGCGGCCCGTCCGGCCTCCCGCTTCGTTCCGTCGGGGGCTACCGCTTCGCTGCTTGAGCCCCCGAACCCTAGACCTTCGCCACCTGGTCGAACCCCAGCTCGACCGGGGTCTCGCGGTCGAAGATGTTCACCAGGACCTTGAGCTTGCTCTGGTCGACATTGATCTCGTTGATCGTGCCGTTGAAGTCCGCGAACGGCCCAGAGATGATCCGCACCACGTCGCCCTCCTCGAACCCAAGGCGGAAGGTCGGTTTCACCTCTTCCTTCTTCACGGCGAGGATCTTCTCGACCTCGCGGCGCGACAGCGGCGTGGGCTTCGAGCCCGTGCCGGCCGCCACGAACCCCGTGACCCCCGGAGTGTTGCGGACCACATACCAGGAGTCGTTGTCGTAGATCATCCTGACCAATAGGTAACCCGGGAACACCTTCCGCTGGACCACCTGCTTCTTCCCCGACTTGATCTCCATGACGTCTTCCATGGGGATGTGGACGTCGAAGATCTTGTCTTCCATCTGCATCGTGTGGATGCGGGATTCCAGATTGGTCTTGACCTTGTTCTCGTAGCCGGCGTAGGTGTGGACCACGTACCAGTCGCCGGGCCCCTTGAACGGGTCCTTGACCGTGGTCTCGATGACCTCTTCTTCGGCCGGCGGCGCCTCGGCGGCCGCCTCTGCAATCGCCTCGGCCTCCGCCACCACGCGTTCCGCGTCGGGGAGCGGGGCGGCCTCGACCGTCTCGGCCGCCGGTACCTCGGTCGGCTCGGCCGTCTCGGCCATCTCTGCCGCCGGCTCCTCTGGCCCCTCCGGCTCCTCTGGCCCCTCCGGCTCTTCGGGCTCCGCCGGCTCCTCCTTGCCGGCGGAGCCGGTCAAGTCGGCCTCGTCGGCCGTACCGTCGAGGTCGGCGGCGAGCGCCTCTTGGTCGGGAGCGGGAATTTCCAATGCCCCGGCACCGGACTCATCGTCGCGCCCCACGTCCTCCGTCGCCGAGGCGTCGGACTCCTCCGGCTCGCGGGCATCGGGCTCGCGGGCACCGGAATCGTTGGGGGCATATTCGGGCGAGGCCATGTCGTCCAGGGATCCGTTCATCGTGGTGGGGTGATGCTTCTAGCCGGTTCCGAACACCTTCAGCACGAGCTTAGAGAACAGGAAGTCAAGCCCGAACACGAACGACGTCAGCACGGTCACCGACACCAGCACGACCACTGTATAGGCGAACAGCTCCTGTCGGGTGGGCCAGTTGACCTTCTTCAGCTCCTGCCGAACCTCTTTCAGGAACTGCCTGGGCGAGGTCCGCTTCCTCTTTTCCTGGGAAGCAGCGCGCCGGTTGGTGGCGGCCGCCGCGGCACGATCCATGGTCGTGCCCTGGCGGCGCTGCATCCGCTTCATCTGCCTGTTCATCGTGCTCCCTTGCAGGGGCGGAGGGACTTGAACCCCCAACCGCCGGTTTTGGAGACCGGTGCTCTACCAGGTTGAGCTACGCCCCTCCGAGTTGCTGCCCGGCCGGAGGTCGGGGACACCAACGATCGAGTATAGGGGGCCCCGGTGGGGGCGGCAAAAGAGTCCCCCTGGCCTTCTTCCCCCTCTCAAGGCGTCGGCGCGGCCCTTGCGGCCATGCTCCTCGTCTCCTGTCTGGCCCTGGGGGCTTCCGCGCTCGAGCAGTGGGGCCGCACCCACTGCGGCGAATGGTCGCTCCGGGCTTCCCTCAGGCTTCAGCCCTGGCGGCTCTCGGCCACCGAGTTTCTCTCCCGGAACCTGGCGACGTTGAGCGTCTTCTCCGGAACCTGCCTGGTGCACAGGGGTGGGTGAGACGGCACCTCGAGCGGTTCCCGAGCGACCCCGTGACGATCCCCACCTCCCTGCCCACCTGACCGGCCTCCCGATGAACTTCACGGCAGGTACGTGCCCATCGGGTGCCTCCGCCCTAGACTCTGCGGGACGCGCCGCGCCGGCCCCGGAATGCGAGCGCACATGTACGAACCGGATCCCTCCCCCTCGTCCGAGGGCGTAGAGCGGGCGAGGCGCCGCGGCATCTTCTCTCGCACCCCCCCCTCCTCGGGTGTCGCATCAACCGAGGCCGAGGCGGCCATCTCCGCGTACCAGCAGCTCGTCATGGACCGGCTGGAGGAGGGCCTTCGCGCGATCCAGCAGACCGCGAGATCACTGATGCACGAGATCGCCACGGAGATCTGGCGTGCCTCGGGTGGCAGCAAGGACGAGACCCGGGCCAAGATCCTGGAAGCCCTGACGCGCGACCAGGCCATCCGAAGCCTGGTGGCCCACTCGGATGAGCGATTCCAGGACCTGGCCGTCCGAACGGCACGCCTGGAAGAGTCGTTGACCTCCCTTGCCGAGGACAGCAGGACCGCGAGGCAAACCCTCGCCGACAGCGTGGAGGCGCTGGAGAACCTGATGGGGGCCCCGGCGGTTCGAGGCTACGAGGAGCTTCGGGGCCACCTTCAGGAGGTAACCCGGAAGGTGGCGTCGGCCTTCGAGGCGCTCGCCGACCGGGACCGGATCATGGTGGAGACGGTCCAGCAGAAGGTAAAGGACCATGGCGAGCTCATCGCCCTCGAGACGAGGCGCGTGGCCAAGGCCATGGAGGGCTACGTCCAGGAGGGGGTGAACGCGCTCGGGATGCTGGCGGGGCGGGTCGATGCCCAGGTCGAGGCCCTGGCGGCCCACGACGACGACATCGCGGTCCGGATCGAGGGCATGGTGGAGGAACACATGCGGCTGCTCGGCCAGCAGCTACAGGTGCACGACCGCATGGGGATCGAGGGCCGGGAGCTTCCGGGCACAACCGAGGCCGCCATCCGGGCCACTCAGGAGGTGAATCGAACCCTGGAGTCGCGGGTCATGGGACTCGCCCAACTGGTCCGGTCCGACTCCGAGGCCCTCCGCGGCGAGCTGGTCCGCACGGCCGCCGTCGCCGACGAGCGCATCGCGCGCACCATCGAGGAGCAGCTCGGCCGGGTGTCGGAGGCGCTCACGACGGCCACCCGGTGGACGGTCGAGGAGATGACCCGGCGCCTCCGCGAAGAGACGACCCGGACCATCCAATCCGAGTTCGACGAGGCCTTGATCCGGTTGGGCCGGCACAGCCCGGAGGCGCGCCGGGCAGAAGAGGACCAGCTGGCCCAGGTCTTCGACGCCCGCATAACCGCGCTGGCGCAGATGGTCCGATCCGACAACGAGGCGCTCGCTGCGAAGGTTCAGGCCGCGACGGACCAGGACGCGGCGAAGCAGGCCCTGCGGGTGGTGAAGGAGATGCAGGCCAATCTGCCCACCGAGGTCCAGGAGATCGTGGACCAGCGGGCTCAAGCCATCGCAGAGCAGCTCCACCAGGACGTGCAGACCTCGGCGGAGTCGGTCGCTCAGCTCGGCGAAGTGCTGGGGCAGAAGGTCGAGGAGATGAGCTCCCGCATCGGGAAGGGGTACGACGAGGACATCAAGGTCGTGATCGACCGCATGGGCGACGCGATGCATGCGCTGGCCAGCCTGGGCCGCAAGGAGCCGGACCGCATCGAGTTCGAATAGCGGCTTACGGGGGGCTCGCCGCCAGGGCTCGGCGGCGCCGAAGCCACCGAAGCGCGACGGCCGTTGCTGCCACGACCCCGCTGAGGGAGGCCACCGCCACCAGCACCGGGCGGGCACGGAATGGCCCGATGAGCAGGTGGAGGATCGTGGGGGTGGGGATCTCGGCGAGCGTTCGATGGAGGAGCTCCGGGCGCGGCTCCTGGCCCAGATCCCGAAGGCCGGCCAGGTCGGCCAGCATCCCGCGATAGGCCGCGAGCTCCGCGCTGCACGAGGCGCAGGAGGCAAGGTGCGCCTCGACCTCTCCCGCGACGTCCAGATCCCCGTCGACGTGCTCGGGCAGCAGCTCCCGGACCTCCTCACACGTCACCCTCGAACCTCCCATCTGACAACAGCTCCCGCAGTCGCTTCCGGGCCCGGTGCAACCGAACCTTCACGGCGCCCTCCTCGATCCCGAGCTCCCGGCCGATCTCCCGACAGGACAAACCGTAGACGTCCTTCAGGACGATGACCGTCCGCTGCCCCGAGGGGAGCGCCGCCAGCCCCCGCTCCAGCGCATCCCGCTCCACGGCCCGCTGCTCCACCCGATCGGGTGCAGCCGCGTCCGAGATCTCGTCGTCCATGACCTCGCCGAACCGCCCCCGCCGCCGCAGGTCGTTCAGGGCCGTGTTCACCACGATCCGGTGCATCCACGTCTCGAACCGAGCCTCCTCTCGGAACCCGGCGAGCCCCCGGAACATCCGAACGTACGCCTCTTGCACGACGTCCTCTGCTTCGTAGCGGTCTCTCACCAGCCGGAGGGCCAGGGCATAGGCCCGCCGCTGCGTGAGGTGCACGAGCTCCTCCATGGCGCGCCGATCGCCCCGCCGGCATCGGACGAGAAGCTCACGCGTGACCACGTCGTCGGACACTTAGACCAGCATCCCCCGGGTCGGGTTACCTGCCCTCGGTCAGGCGGACCTCGGCCGCGCTCTTCCTGATCGCGTACTCGGTGGTCCCGGCCCGTTCGACCGTGACCCACACCTCCAGCGCCGCGGTCCGGGTCTCGGGGTCGAGCGACCTCACCCGGCCACCGGCGACCAGGGTCTCGCCCATGAAGACGGGAGCCCGGAACTGGGCCCGCATCCGAACGAGCGCGCCGGCGTCTCCCAGCCAGTCCGTCAGACATCGGGCCAGCTGACCCATGGTGAACATGCCATGGGCGATGATGCCGGGGAACCCCACCGCTCTGGCGACGTCGTCGTTTTGGTGGAGCGGATTGTGGTCCCCGGAAGCGTCCGCGTACCGCTTGACGTCCTCCCGAGTGACCATCCGGGAGAGTGGCGGAACCTCATCCCCCACCGCCAGGTCCTCGAAGCGCACCCGGACCGCCGGCATCAGGCGGTCCGCTCGATGAGCGTGGCCCAAGCCAGAACCGCCACGTCCCCGTCCGCGCCGACCAGCTCGGACCGGATCGTCAAGAAGCCGGTCCCCGCCTTCTGACGGATCGATGCGATGTGCGTGCGAACCGTCAGGGTCTCACCGACCCGGAGGGGGCGCCGCCACTCGTACTCCTGCTCAGCATGCACGACCCGGGTGAAGTCCAGCCCGAGCTCCGGGTCGCTCACGATCGCCGGGAACGCCGTGAACTCCGCAGCCGTGACAAACGTGGGGGGTACGTCGTCCCGCCCATCCCCCAACGCCTCTCGGAACCGGGCGACCCGCTGCGCGTCAACGGTAAAGGTCGTCTCCGAGTAGGACTTCCCTTCGAGGGCGGTGTTCAGCGGCATCCGCCTCGAGCTCCCGGCCGATGGTCGTCCGGTGTCCCCCGCTCGACCGTCTCCTGCTTGGCCGATTCCGGCACGTGGGCCGGTGCTGCCACAGTTACCTCGAACTTCGAGCGGAGATCGAAGTCGAGAACGAGGCCACAGGTGATGACCACATCGCTTCGCCCGGGCCGTTCCACTCGGCCAACCTACCCGCGGCCTTCCGGGGACGGCAACCGCTCGAGCCTGCGTGAAATTGCCTTCCTCCCCCCCTACGATGGGACGGTCCATGCCCGGTGACGGGAACCCCGCGAGCGGCGGAAAGCCGATCAAGGTCCTGATCGTTGACGACCAGCGGACCTTCGGCGAGGCCCTCCAACTCGCGCTGGCCAAAGAGAAGGACCTTCGTGTCGTGGACGTCGTGACGGACGGCCCGTCGGCCGTGGAAGCCGCCACCGAGCTCAAGCCCGATGTCGTGCTGATGGACGCCGCCATGCCCGGAATGAGCGGGATCGAGGCCACCCGCCGGATCAAGGACGCCGACCCCGACGCCCAGGTGCTGATCCTCTCCGGCTACGAGGACGAGTTGCTCCTGGCCCGGGCGGTCCAGGCCGGCGCGGTCGGGCTGGTCCAGAAGACCCAGGCGGTCATGAGTCTGGCCGACTCGGTGCGACAGGTGCACCGGGGCCAGCCGATCCACGACGAGGAGGAGATCATCGGCGCACTCCGGCGCCTCCGGCACCGCCGCGAACGCGACGCCACCATCGAGCAGCGATTGGCCCGGCTGACCCCCAGGGAAGTGGAGATCCTGGAACACATGGCGGCCGGGGAGCAGCCGGAGCCGATCGCCGAGGAGCTGGGGATGAGCGTCTACACGCTCCGGACACACACGCAGAACATCCTCACCAAGCTCGGCGTGCACTCGAAGCTGGAGGCGCTGGTGCTCGCCATCCGGCACGGCAAGGTCTCCACCCTAGACGTCTCGGGAGAAGACGAGCCCTGAGTGGGCCAGGCGCGGAGGCCGCATCCCGGGCGCGGGGAGCCGTGTCCTCTATCGGGTCTCGCGGTGCAGCGTGTGGCGTCGGCACCCAGGGCAGAACTTCTTCATCTCCAGACGCTCGCGGTCGTTCAACCGGTTCTTGACCGTGTTGTAGTTCCGGCGCTTGCACTCGGTGCAGGCCAGCGTGATCTTCGGTCTGTTGTCCGTTTTCGGCATGTGCTTCCTACTTCAGGATCTTGGTCACGCGGCCGGCACCCACGGTGCGGCCGCCCTCGCGGATGGCGAAGCGGAGCCCCTCCTCCATGGCGATGGGGGCGATCAGCTCCACGGTGATCTCCACGTTGTCCCC
>JBOGVG010000088.1:0-6736 GCA_050692435.1 Actinomycetota bacterium | reverse complement strand
CCGCCGGACCAGGCAGGACCGCCGGACCAGGCAGGACCGCCGGACGATGCCGGACCGCCGGACGATGCCGGACCGCCGGAGACCGGACCGCCGGACGATGCCGGACCGCCGGATGATGCCGGACCGCCGGAGACCGGACCGCCGGAGACCGGACCGCCGGACGATGCCGGACCGCCGGAGACCGGACCGCCGGACGATGCCGGACCGCCGGAGACCGGACCGCCGGATGATTCCGGCCCGCCGGAGACCGGACCGCCGGATGATTCCGGCCCGCCGGAGACCGGCCCCCCCGCCGGATGATTCCGGCCCGCCGGAGACCGGCCCCCCCGCCGGATGATTCCGGCCCCGCCTGATGAGGCCCCGCCGGATGATGCCGGCCCGAACCAGGATCTTCCGGCAGAGGGCCCAGTTCCGCATCTTGTGCACCTCGGGTTTGGCCTTCCGAGAGCTCGCCGCACAGTTGTGGCCAGGTCGAGCGTGAGGTCGATGATCTCTTTCACCTACTGAAGCTTCTCCCGTGCCAGCAAGTTGTGCATGCGCCTCCGCCCCCTCGGCGTTGATCCGGTTCTGCTAGCGCTTGAGCGTTTGCACGTCGATGGCGCCCGCGTAGTAGGCGCTGAGGAGCTTCTCCCACTAGTTCGCGAGCTGGCGAAGCCGCCTTGCTAGGAACTCCGTGACCTCCGCCCGTACAAGTGCGCACATCATGAAGCGCACCCAGATCTACCATGAGGAAGATCAAGAGGCGCAACTTGTGAAGGGTCGGCTGCCGCCGGCGTCACGAAATCCACGCTGATCCGTGAGGCGATCGTACGCCCAACTGGAGAGCCCGAAAGACACGCTACGGGGTTGGCTCGATTCCGCGCAGCGCTCGAGGAGGTGGCCGAGTCCCCGGTCTCCCTGCCGGACGGCCGTTCCCACGGGGAGCGGGTTCACCCCGATTGAGGTTGACCTCGCCTGTCCATCGCCGAGGCCTCACGTCCTCAACTCGCTGATATGGTCGATCGGCGCTCAGTCGCGGGGCACGGCGAACACGACGACATTGTCCGAGTAGCTCCTGGATGCCTGATCAAATGAGCCTCCGCAGGTCACGAGCGCGAGGATTGGTCGCCCCTCCCGCTCGAAGAGCATCGGAGGCAAGCCGCTCTTGGCGTAAGAACGTCGCGCGACCACCCGAAAGGAGAATTCGGAGCCGTTCCCGAAAGTCACCAAGACGACGTCCGCGGGCTCCAGCTCGCGAAGCCTGAAGAATACGCCCGGACCCTGCGTCCGCGCGTCCACGTGTCCGAGGAGCACGGCCGAACCGTCCGCTCCCGGGGACGGACCGAACCGGTACCAACCGACGGCATCGACGTCAGACGGCACCTCAACGTTCCGCGAGCCGACCTCAACCCCGACCGGGACGATCGGGGCTCGAACGCCGATCGCCTCGATGGTCAGGCCGATCGGGCGAGGTCCGCGCGGCGGAGGCTCGTAATCCTCGAGTCGCGCCGACCGAACCTCGACCGTGAGGGCGTGCCTCGCGGTCGACGAAGCCCCAGCGACGTTCGGCGGCTCCTCCGGGACGGCCGGCCCGATCGAGCCCGCATCCGCCATCCCCGGGAGAACACCGACGTCGGGACGTGGCCAGGTGGCCCACACCACGACCGGGGTCACCAACAGGACGAGCGTGCTGACAACGAGGAGCCACGTCGCGAGACGCCTTCTCATCGCGCCGCTACCCGGGACGGGCCCGGGTCCTGCCAGGCGGTCGGCGCCTCGCCGGCCTTCACGCGTGTACCCCGCGTCTCGGGCCTCACCCGGACCGCGGATTGGTCGGGTCGGCCGGTTGACGCCGAGCGAGCACCGCAGCCGACCCCAGGCCGAGCGCAGCCACCATCATCGTCGCGAGTGCCCAGGCGGGGAGCCCGGGGGATGTCGCGAGCCCTCCGTCCCCGGTCAGCACCGACGTGGGGGAGGACTCCAGCTCTCGGATCGTCTGGAACATGAAGCCGAGCGTCCCCTGCTCCGAGGAGCCGATGGCGTATACGATCCCGACCGTTCCCTCCTCGAGGATCAGGTCCTGGGCCCCGATAGCGACGTCGCCCGACCGCATCGCCTCGAGCTGGTAGGAACCGCCCGCCTCGAGCTGCGCCTTCTGCTGGCCGCCGTGGGGGACCGGGCCAAACACCCGCTCCCCGTCGAGCCGCACGCCGATCGAGGTGATGTCGGCGACGTTCCGGACGATCAGGCGCGTCCGACCGGGCGGCACCCGGGTCAGGGGGTTCCTGAACACGTTGAGTTGGGGATCCCCCTCCTCCGTGAGCCCGGCGATGATCGAAAGGTTCTGCCCCGCCTTCAGCCTGACCGTCCCGGCGAGCGCCGGCTCAGATGCTGGGTCCGCCCCGACAGTGCGGATCTCGATCGTGTACCGACCCGCAGGCAGCTCGAGGGGGTCGGTGGCCGTCTCCGGCGCGAAGCCCGACAGCGTCAGCTCCCCGTTCACGTACACGTCGGCCGTGAACCCGGGCAACGCGTGGAGAACGGTCACGGTGGCGGTCGCCGGTTGTGCCTGGACCCCGAAGCCCGCCCCCAGAGGGGCCATCGCGAGCACGAGGACGAGGAATCCCTTCGAGAGCCGCTGCCTCTTCATCGCCGCACCTCCGTTGTCGCGTGTAGAGCTCGTACAGGCCACGGGACTGCGGACGGGTCCCTAGGCCTTTTGTTCTACAGCAATTGCGCGTAGTGTGACAAGACCATGTGGGGTCATCGTGCGGGGGGCCTCGCGCTCGGCAAGGACCGCCGATACCGACTCCTGCGCCAGATCAGCGAGGATCCGATCGGGACCCTGTGGCAGGCCGAGGACGCCTTCGTGAACCGGCCGGCGACGATCCGCGTCCTCCGGGGGGACCTCGACGCCAACGAGCGCTTCAGGCACGTGCTCCGTGCCGAGCTCCGCTCGGTATGGCCGCGCCTGAAGCACCCGAACATCGCGAGCGTCATCTACTACACCGATCTCCTGGAACGGCCCTGCTTCGTGGTCATGCAGGCCATCGAGGGGGAGACCCTGGCTCAGCGGCTCGGGAGGAGCGGGACTCTGGAGCCCGCGGAGGCCACGCGGATCGCATCGCAGGTGCAAGAGGCGCTCGCGGCCGCCCATGAGATCGGCATGGTGCACGGTGGCCTGACGCCCCACAGCGTCCTGCTGACCGCGGGGGACGGAGTCAAGGTCATCGACTTCGGTATCCCGACCGCCCTGTGGGTGTTCGGATGGGCCCAGGTCCCCGACCGATCCGACGACGCACGCGGCATCGAGGTCTTGATGCGCCGGATGATCTCGGGCCCTTCGGTCGTCGCCCAGGAGGATCTCCCCCGGCTGATCGACTTGGCACTCGCGGCTCCCTCCGAGACCACACGCGGCATCGTGCGATCCCCCCATCGACTTCGTCGACGACGTCGGCACGTACTCGCCGGCGTCGTTCCGTCGGCGAAAGCTCCGTGGAGAACCGACGCACGCCGGGGCCGGCGGGTCGCTCACGCGCTCGTCGGTGCGACGCGAGGGGCCGCGTCCGCGCCCATCCGGTGGGCAGGAGCCGTCGGTCGGGCCCCCCGGCGGGCCAATGTCTCGACGGTCGCGGGAGGAGCGGCCTTGGTCGCCGTCATCGCAACGGCGGTCGTGCTCATGACGAGTCTGCCGTCATCGGAGCCGCCCGAGCAGCCGCCCTCGGCCGCGCGGACGACTGCTCCGTCGCCGACCCCGCGGGTCGTCGGGGTGACCGTACCCAACGTGGGAGGGCTCTCGGCGATGGAGGCGGGGAAGGTTCTGAACCGGATGGGGTTGCTGGTCATCGATGCAGAGCCGACCCCGGGCCCGCCGGGTAAGGTCGTCGGCACAGATCCCGCCTTCAGTGAGATCGTCGACCCGGGAACGTCGATCGTCCTTTACGTGGGGGCATCGCCCGAACGGCTGGAGGACGAGTCCTGAGCGACCCCGGTTCGCCGGGAGTAGTCCTGACTTATCGGTGCGCGAATCGGGCGGACCTCGACGTTCATGCCGTCGCGATCGGCGTTTGAGAAGCGAGTTCGCCCACCGATAGGCGTCTGACAAGGATCGAATTCCCAGAACCTCCTGACTCGCTTGCCTGCGGCAACCATACGAGCGGCGCCAAGGGCCTTGGTGGCAGGACCGGCTGGGGACCTTGCATCCTCAGAGCGGACGGGGTTTCTTGAGCAAGTGTTGAAGGGTCGAGGGGTCGCCCGCTTCGGTCGGCCGCGTCGTCCGCGGGCCAGCTGGCGGAGCGCCGTCTGCTTGATGGCGCTTGCCCCCGGCGCCTGCACCGGAGGCGGGGCGCCGATCCCTACGACCACCCGCACAGCACCCACGCCATTGCGGCAGACCCCCTCACCTGAAGGCTTCCTTGCGCTTGTGGGGCACAGCCCTCTCTACAAGCGGGGCATGAACGCCGGGCTGGCCGTGTGGGGCGACTACGCGTACGTGGGGAGCCGGACGGACGGCTCCGAGGGCCACCTTCACCCCGGGGTGCTCGTCGTCAGCATCCGAGATCCAGCCCGCCCCAAGATCGTTGGTGAGGTCGGGCCTCCCGACGAGGGAAATCCCGGGGAGACGTCGCGCGAGCTTCGGATCTGGCCCGAGCAGGAACTCCTACTCGTCCTCAACTTCGGCTGTGACCCCATCATCCACGAATGCGCGCGCGAGTTCGTTAGATGGACGATCCGCTTCTACGATATCGGTGGCGACGTCGCGAAGCAACCCCGGCTCCTGTCCACGTACGAACCCTCCGCGATGCCCCACGAGTTCTTCCTCTGGCAAGACCCGAACGATGAGCGACGGGCTCTGCTGTTCATGTCGACACCTGGGTCTCGAGGTGACACCCTACTGGTCACCGACATCTCCGGGGCTCGTGAGGGTGAGTTCCACGAGGTGGCCGCTTGGGGAGCGGACTTCCCCGACTCCGGCCCGGACGACAACCTCCACTCGCTTTCGGTCTCGCCCGACGGGCGCCTCGCCTACCTTGCCCACCTCACACATGGATTCTTCATGATCGATACCTCCGAGGTCGCGCGAGGCGATGCCGACCCCGAGATCCGGCTGGCCACCCCGGTCGACAGGCGGCTTCACTGGGAAGGCTGGGGTCCGCACAGCGCCGTCCCCATCCCCGCTCGTGACCTCGTCCTCACAACCGACGAGGTCTACGGCAGCGAGGAACCCGGCGGCGGCTGCCCCTGGGGATGGGTCCGGATCATCGACGTCGCCGAGCCGGGCGCGCCAAACGTAGTCTCCGAGTACCGCCTCTTGCCTTACAACGACCCCACCCGGTGCGGCGAGATTCCTGAGGAACGCGACCGCCGCTCGAGCTTCTCCTCGCACAACCCCACGGTCACCGAGCATCTCGCCTTCGTCACATGGCACAGCGCCGGACTCCAGGTGTTCACGACCGCGGTCCCGGCCCGTCCGGCCCAGGTTGCTGAGTTCCTCCCGGAGCCGCTGGACGCGGTGGTCACCGAAGACCCGGCATTGAGCTCCGGCCTGGACAAAGTCGTCATGTGGAGCTATCCCGTGATCCAGGACGGACTGATCTACGTGGTCGACGTTCGGAACGGGCTGTACGTGCTCGAGTATCGGGGTCCGCACCAGGACGAAGCGCGCTCGATCCGGTTCCTCGAAGGAAACTCGAATCTCGGGGTGGGGAGTTCCTGACGGTGTTCCTCCCAACCCGGCCGGCCAGGCAGGTAGGCGCTCGTCGCCGCAGAACTGGCACCCCCATCGAGTGGTTCCCGCAAGAGCACCGGTCCCGAGCGGCTCCGCAACGATGCGCTCGCCTGGGCCTACGCACGCCGGACCGGGCGCTGGTGATGCCTGCGTCGCCCGCTCGGCCGCTAGGACACGGTCGCGCAGAGCACCACCACGGTGAGCGACCAGTCAGAGAGGGTGAAGACGCTCTCGTGGGCTCCTGCGGCCCAACCGGTCGGGAGGCCGGCCGTGAGCGTTGGCTCGGAACGGAAGAGCGAGACCCCGGCCGGGGGCGCTCCGCCACCCGCGCCCGAGACGACCGCGCCGCCGCCGATCGCATTCTTGCCCGCCGGGCACGCCACGGAAACCGACTTCGAGTCTGTGGAGTCCGTCGTCGCCGACTGCTCCGACAGGACCTGGAGCCCCGAGACGCCGGGCAGCCCCTGTGGTCCCTGCGGTCCCGCCGGACCTTGGGGACCTTCCAGACCGGCCGGTCCCTGGGGTCCCTCCGGTCCCTGGGGTCCCTCCGGTCCTGCAGGGCCTTGAGGACCTTCCGGCCCGGGCGGACCTTGCGGACCTTCCGGACCGGCCGGTCCTGCCGGTCCCTGGGGTCCCACGGGTCCCGGTAGGCCTTGAGGGCCCGCTGGTCCCGCGGGCCCCGGTAGGCCTTGAGGGCCCGCTGGTCCCGCGGGCCCCTGTGACCCTTGAGGACCCTCCGGCCCGGTCGGCCCCTCCGGTCCGGTCGGCCCTTCCTGGCTGAAGGAGAACGCCACCCAGCCCGGCGGACATCTCCTCCCCAGCCCCGGCTCCCGGATAAGCCGCACTCTCCCCAGCTCCCTCCGGTAGCACCCGGAGAACGATCCGGTCGACCTGTGTGTCGCGGTAGCCAGCCCCACGGACGAGAGCGCCAGTACGCAGGCGACCATGAGCGCTGTCGCGTTGGGTTTCCTCTGGATGCGGATGCGGATCACGATCTTGCTCCGACGGGCGAGTCTTCCTCCAATAGGG
>JBOGVG010000087.1:0-30054 GCA_050692435.1 Actinomycetota bacterium | reverse complement strand
CTTCTGATCCGCCCGCCTGCGATATCGAGCGAGTTCTTGCGGGGAAAGGAGGGGGTTGAACCGGACCACCGATGGGAAGGCGAACGCCCTTCCCTGGACGCTTCTTCGAAAGGATGAGGAGATGAAGCTCAATCGATTGCGCGTCCTCACCGCCATCGCCATGGTCGCGATGATCGGAGGGGTCTCGGGCGTTGCTCTCGGATCGCCTGGGTCCGGAATCACATCACGAACCTCGTCACGGCGAACTTCGACCACACGGTCCACATGAACAGCGACGAGGTCAAGCTCCAGACGAAAGATCCGACCGACGTTCGCATCCAGCAGCTCCTCTTCGGGGCGGGTGCCTACTCGGGCTGGCATCACCACCCAGGCATCATTCTCGTTTCCGTGCAGTCCGGAGCGGTGACTCTCTGGGATTCGGACTGCAACTCGGAGACCTACGGGCCGGGCCTTCCGAACGGTGCCGTGTTCGCCGAGGGCGGCGACGAACCGGTGCAGGCCACGAGCACCGACGGGGCGACGGCCTATGTGACGTACGTCGCACCGAGTGCCGACCCGGTTGTCTTCCGGATCGAGGACGACCCGCCGCCGTGCGCCTCGTGACGCCGCGCGCGTTAAGGCGAGACTAGGAAGCGCAGCAACAGGCGCTGGGCCGGTGGGCTCAGCGCCTGTTGTCTCATTGCGTGAGGGGTCCCGTCGGGGTCCCGTGAACGACCGCGCAACGACGCGAAACGACCCCGTTGCATGCGAACGAGAACGCGCAAGTCGTGGGCCAGATTGAGGCAACGCCGCAGGTCAGGGGACCGGCTCCTGCAACCTTGCCAAGGTGGGGGTCGCGGGTTCGAATCCCGTCGTCCGCTCCAGTGTGATGTCTCGAGACATCGTTCACACGTGTCTCGGGACATCGTTGCACTTCACGACCTCCCATGAGGCTGGTAGTCGCGGCTCGGATCGAGCCGCAGAGCCCGAAGGAGCTCCCCGTCCTCGGTGAGGATCCGCACGTCGAGATCGGCAACGAGAGCGAGTACCCGCAGCCCGGCGTGGCGACGCCCCAGCCCGATGTGGTGCAGACGACTGTTGTAGCGCAGGGTGATGCGGCCGTTGCGATCGACGCGGTCTCGGCGCACCCGGCAGTGGGCGGGAACGATCAACCCAGGACGGGAAGGGGTCGCCTTGGGCCGGGCCTCGAAGGCAACAGCGGGAGTACGACGGTGAAGAGCCCGGTGGGGACGGCGGGTGTTGTAGTAGTCGCGGAACCAGTCGAGCTGGGCTTGGAGCTCGCCGATCCCCTCGGCACCCGGGTGCTTGGCGAGGAAGCGCTTCTCGGTCTGATGGAACCGCTCCACCTTGCCGCAGGTCTGGGGATGGTACGGGGTGGAGTGCCGGTGGGAGACGCCGAGCGCGTCGAACTCGATCTCCAGGGCGCACCGGCCCCCGCCCCGGGGAGCCCCGGTGAACACCGCGGCGTTGTCGGTGAGGACCGATGCCGGAACCCCGTGCCTGGCGGCGCCTTCGTGGAAGCTCGCTACGATGTCGCCGCCCTTCGTCGTGAGCCTCGCATCCGAGGCCACTGCGAGCCGAGAGTGGTCATCGATGATGTTGAGGATCTCCACGCCCCTGCCGTCCGCAAGGGCCCAGTGGGTGATGTCGGCCTGCCAGCGCTCGTTGGGCTGGTCCGCCTCGAACCGGATGAACGAGCTCCGTGGTCGTTTCCGCGGCTGGGGGGTGACGAAGCCCCGGCGGGTGAGGACTCGCCAGATCGTGGAGGGAGCCGGAGCGCCGCCGTGGCGCTCGGTCAGATGGAAGGCGATGGTGTGCGCGCCGGCGTCGAGCCCCTGCTCCGCCAGGGCCTTGCGGAGCTCGACGATCTCGTCCTCGAGCTCAGGAGGCGTACCGCGGGGGCTGCGGTGAGGCCGCCGGGATCGTGGCTCTAGCCCAGCCTCACCTTCTGCATCGAAGCGTCTGATGAGCTCGTGGACCCACTGTCGCGAGATGCGGTAGTCCCGGGCCACCTCCGCCTTCGATCGGCCCTCGACCTTGACCGCCGCCACCACGAGCCGCCCCAACGACATCGCACACCCCCTCGATCTGAGGTGTAAACGATGTCCCGAGACACCTGTCGCTTATGTCTTGAAACCAGACACCTCCTCCGGCTCCAACTCCCGCGCGCGCAGCGAAGGCTCCTTGTTAGAATCGCCGCCGTGCTGCCCCAGGTCTCCATCAGTCCCAACGCGTCGCCGACGATCAACACCGGCGGGTGGGTGTACGGGATGGCCGTGCTGCTCGTGGTGCTGGGCATCGTGGTGACGCTCCTCATCGTGTTCGGGTACATGCGGTACGCGCCGAGGTTCCAACGCGCTGAGGGAGAGCCGAGGACGGTGAAGGCACCCCGCGTGCAGCCCGGCAAGGAGGTCCGGCGCCCGGTGAAGATCACCGGCGCGCCCGTCGTGGCGCCTCCACCGGTCCCGGTGGCTGCGGCGGCTCCGTCGGCGCTGGCCCCGGTTGCGGCGGCTCCCTCGGGGGCGCCGGAAGCAGCCACTCGGACTGCCCCGGCTCCCGCGGCTACGCTACCTGCCGCTGAGGCACCGCCCGTGGCCGCATCATCCGCCGCCCCCCCGGTCGCCGCCGAAGCGCCCGCCGCACCGGCCGCTCCCGCGCCGGCGGCCACCCAAGCGCCCACCGCTCCCACCACGGCGACACCCGCGGCGGGCGAGCACAAGGAGGTCTCGCTCGACCAGGAGACGTTCGAGAAGACCCTGGCCGAGCTGCTGGAAAAGGGCACCGACCGCCGGGTGGCCGAGGGGCAAGCCCGGCGCGCCGCCTTGATCGCGGCGAGGAAGAAGGCCGGGGGCTAGGGCCCCTGGGAGTCCCCATGGAAGCCGCCAAGGTCGACTGGTCGATGGGTTCGAACGCGGCCCGGTTGATCGACTGGAACACCGCCGCCGAGGTCGGTCGACGCGTGGGAGGGCCGGGTCCCCAGCTCCGGGCCATCGATCGGGCGCGCATGCGGGAGGACCTCGCCGAGATCGTCCCGCACGCCGAGTCGCTCGTGTCCGAGTTCACGGGGCTGCCCGGGGGCGGGTTCCGCTCGCGGGCGTGGGCGATGTCCCGCGGGGAATGGGTCGGCAGGAACCTCCAGGGCCTCCAGCGCCTGCTCGAGCCGCTGGCCCGGCGGATCCTGGCGGCCAGCCGGCACCGTTCGGACCTGCGCCGCAAGGCGCTTGGGGCACAGATCGGCGCGCTGCTCGGGTACGTGTCCAGGAAGGTGCTCGGCCAGTACGACGTGTTCCTGCCCCCCGACGACGAGGGGCTGCTGTACTTCGTGGGGCCCAACCTGGCGGAGGCGGAGCGCCGGTTCGGGCTGCCGCCCCACGACTTCCGCCTGTGGGTGGCCCTCCACGAGGTCACCCACCGCGTCCAGTTCGCCGGAGCACCCTGGCTCCGTCAATACCTGTCGGGACTGGTGGACGCGTACCTCGACACGGTGCAGCTCGACACCCGGCAGCTCGTCGAGCAGCTGAGGCGCGCGGCCGAGGAGGCTTGGGCGGGCGGCGAATGGCGGGGCGCCGGCGCGCTGTTCCTGCTGATGACGCCGGAGCAACGGGACCTGTTCCGCAAGATGCAGGCGACGATGTCGCTGCTCGAGGGCCACGCGTCTTTCGTCATGAACTCGGTTGGCGTTGGGCGGGTCCGGGACCTCGATCGGATGCGGAGGAGCCTGAAGGAGCGCCGGCGGGCCGGCGGTATGGAGCGGGTCTTCCAGCGAGCCATCGGGTTCGAGTCCAAGATCCGCCAGTACGACGTCGGCGAGCTCTTCGTCCGGTCGGCCGTGGAACGGGCGGGGATGGACGGGTTCAACGTGGTGTGGAGGCGCGAGGAGCACCTTCCGACGATCGAGGAGGTCGCGAGCCCCGAACGGTGGCTCGCGCGGGTCGCCGGCGGCTGATGCCCCGCCCCCCGGCGGTGGCCCGAGTGCTCGAGCGGGTGAAGGCCACCGCCCGGACCCACCAGATGTTCCTTCCGGGGGAGACCGTGCTGGTCGCGGTGTCCGGCGGCCCCGACTCGGTCTGCCTGTTGCATGCGCTGGTCGAGCTCCGCAGGTTGTTCCGGATCGACCCCGGCGTGTTTCACTTCGACCACCGGCTGCGGCCCGACTCCGCCGAGGACGCCGGATACGTGCGGCGAACGGCTGACCGCCTCCACCTTCCGTTCTTCCTGCGGAGCGCGGAGACCAGGCCCGATCACGGCGAGTCGCTGGAGGACTGGGCCCACCGCGCGCGGCTGGGCGGGCTCGCGCTCGCCATGCGCGAGGCCGGTGCAGCCCGAGGGGCCCTGGCCCACACCGCGGACGATCAGGCCGAGACGGTGCTCCTGGCACTGATCCGGGGCGGAGGGCTCGACTCCGTGGCCGGCATCCGGCCGGCCCAGGGGCCGTTCGTTCGCCCGCTGATCGAGGTCTCGCGGGCGGAGGTCGAGGCGTTCTGCCGGGCCCGGCACCTCCGGCCCCGCCTGGATCCGACCAACCGTGACACCCGCCTGCTCCGAAACGCCGTCCGGCTGAAGGTGCTGCCGGCACTGGAGCGGGCGGTGGGAAGGGACGTCCGTCCCACCCTGGCCCGGTCCGCGGCGCTGCTCCGGCGAGACGCCGACGAGCTCGAACGGCGGGCCACCGAGGCGCTCGTCGAGCTGCTGGAGGAGGAGCCGGAGGGCGTGCGGCTGCCCGCCACGGCCCTCGACACGCTGCCGGTCGCGATCTCGTCGCGGGTGGCCCGAGCGGCGGTGTACCGATGCGGCGCTGTGCCAACCCAGGACGACGTCGACGGGATCCTGGACCTGGCGGCCGGCCGTCCGGGCCGTCGCCGGGACCTGACCGGCGGATTGCTGGCCGCTCGCGACAGGGAGTATGTTTCCATCTCTCGCACTTCCCCCGAGAGCCGGGTGTGAAGGGGGGCGAGATGGAAGGCCGCATCGCACTGTCCGACCGCAACGACGCCGCGTCCACCTCCGTGGGCGAGCCGTTCGCCGAGGCCTACGATCGCGACATCGACAGGGTGCTGGTCACCAGAGAGCAGATCCAGGACAAGCTCCGGGAACTGGGCGGGCAGATCACCGAGGATTACGCGGGGCGAGACGTGCTGCTGGTGGGCGTGCTGAAAGGCGCGTTCGTGCTGATGGCCGACCTCGCGCGGTACATCCACCTGCCGGTGGAGTTCGACTTCATGGCGGTGGCGTCCTACGGTGCCGCCACCCAGACCTCCGGCGTGGTGCGGATCCTGAAGGACCTCGACCACGACATCGAGGGCCGGGACGTCCTGCTGGTCGAGGACATCGTGGACTCTGGCCTGACCCTGAACTATCTGCTCAAGAACCTCCGAGGCCGGCGGCCGGCCACCCTGGAGGTCTGCGCGTTCCTCCAAAAGAAGGGGATCCAGCGGGTCCGTCTCGACATCCGGTACGTGGGGTTCGAGATTCCGCCCGACTTCGTGGTGGGCTACGGGCTGGACTTCGCAGAGAAGTTCCGCAATCTGCCCTACATCGCCACCCTGAAGCCGGAGGCCTACGGCGAGGGCCACTGACCCGGAACGCCGGGGCGGGCCGGCCCGTCCAAGGGCCATGAAACGGAGCGCGGCACTCTCGATCCTCATCCTGATCCTCGCGGCATGCGCGAACCGCGCCGCTCCCTCGTCCGATTCAGGGGTCCTGGGCATCGTGCTCCTCGGCCCGATCTGTCCGGTCGTGACCGAGGAGAGCCCCTGTCCCGACCGGCCCCTGGCGGACACCGAGGTCCAGGTGCTCCGGGGAGGCGATGAGGTGGCGAGCGTCCGGTCCGGAGACGATGGCCGGTTCGAGGTGGCGCTCGAGCCCGGCCACTACGTGCTCCAGGCGATGGTCGAAGCGGGCGGCCCCGGGATGTTCGCGAAGCCCCTGGAGGTCGACGTGGGCGCGAACGCGTGGGTCGACGTGACCGTTTCGGTGGACACCGGTATCCGCTAGTCGGGGGAACGGCCGAACAACAGCCCTGTGCTACCATCGCCGAGGGCCGAAGCGCACGTGATGGCGCGAGGCCCCGAAGCATCTCCGCGATCGGCACGACGCGGTCGGCACGAAAGGAGCGCCTCCTGGCCCCGCCCGAATCCCCGTACCGCCGGATGATCCGAGGGCCGGCCGTGTACATCCTGCTCGTCCTGCTGGGGTTGTGGCTGTTCGTCCTGCTCGCCGGCCGGGGGACCCAGGCCGAGGCCCTGAAGTTCAGCGAGTTCCAGGCTCTCCTGGAGCAGGACCGGGTCGCCACCGCCACGTTCCTCGAAGGCGACCAGAAGATCCGGGGCGAGCTCACCGGTGGGGTCTCCTACGAGGTGAGCTACCCAGCGGCGGTGCAAGAAGCGCTGATCGAGCAGCTCGAGGCCAACGGGACCGAGGTGAGCGTCGACCCCCAGAACGGTTCGGCCGTCCTGTCCTTCCTCATCCAGCTGATCCCGGTCGTGCTGATCATCGGGGCGTTCATCTGGATCATGAACCAGTCCCAGGGGGCCGGCGGGGGTCGGGTAATGCAGTTCGGCAAGGCCCGGGCCAAGGTGGTCTCCAAGGACCAGCCCAAGACCACCTTCGCCGACGTGGCCGGGGTTGACGAGGCCATCGAAGAGCTCCAAGAGGTCAAGGAGTACCTCCAGAACCCGGCCAAGTTCCAGGCCATGGGAGCGAAGATCCCCCGGGGTGTGCTGTTGTTCGGCCCGCCCGGGGCGGGCAAGACGCTGCTGGCGCGGGCCGTGGCCGGCGAGGCCGGCGTGCCGTTCTACTCCATCTCCGGCTCGGACTTCGTCGAGATGTTCGTCGGCGTCGGGGCGGCGCGCGTCCGCGACCTGTTCGAGCAGGCAAAGCAGAACGCTCCGGCCATCGTGTTCATCGACGAGATCGACGCGGTGGGCCGGCACCGAGGTGCGGGGCTGGGCGGCGGCCACGACGAGCGCGAGCAGACCCTGAACCAGCTGCTCGTCGAGATGGACGGGTTCGACCAGCGAACCGCGGTGATCCTGATGGCCGCCACCAACCGGCCCGACATCTTGGATCCCGCGCTGCTTCGGCCTGGACGGTTCGACCGGCACGTCGTGATCGACCGGCCCGACCTGGAGGGGCGGAAGGGCATCCTGAAGGTCCACGCCCGGGGCAAGCCCTTCGACGAGACCGTGGAGCTCGATACCGTCGCCCGCCGCACGCCGGGGTTCACCGGCGCCGACCTGGCGAACGTGGTCAACGAGGCTGCGCTGCTCGCGGCGCGGTGGGCCAAGAAGGCCATTGGGATGAAGGAGGTCGAGGAGGCCATCGACCGCGTCATGGCCGGGCCGGAGCGGAAGACCCGGGTCATGAGCGATCGCGAGAAGCGCGTGATCGCCTACCACGAGTCCGGCCACGCGCTCGTCGCACACGTCCTTCCGAACACCGACCCAGTGCACAAGATCTCCGTCATCCCCCGGGGACGCACGCTCGGGTACACGCTCACACTGCCCGAGGAGGACAAGTTCCTGATGACCCGGGAGGGGCTGTCGGACGAGCTCGCCATGATGCTCGGTGGCCGCGTGGCCGAGGAGCTGATCGTCGGCGACATCACCACGGGGGCGGCGAACGACATCGAGCGAGCCACGAAGGTCGCGCGGCAGATGGTCACCGAGTACGGCATGTCGGACTCGATCGGGCCGCTCACACTGGGGCAGAAGCAGCACGAGGTGTTCCTGGGACGCGACTTCGCGACGCAGCCCGACTACTCGGACCAGGTGGCCTTCGAGATCGACAACGAGGTCCGGTTGATCATCGACCAGGCCCACGACGAGGCCCTGGAGATCCTTCAGGAGCACCGGGCCAAGCTCGACCAGATCGCGGCGCTCCTGATCGAGCGCGAGACCATCGAGAAGAGCGACGTGGAAAGGCTCCTCGCCGACGTCCCGAAGCGGCCGCAGCGGGACCAGTCGGTGCGGGGAGCCGGCCTCGCGGTGTCGCGGCGAGCCGTCCGCGCACAGAAGGAGCAGGGACCGGGCTCGCTGCGCTGAGCGCGCGCCGCTCTGGCCGCTCTGGCTCTGACCCGTTCTAGACTTGCCGCCGCCATGGCCGACCGGTGGGCCACCTTCGACTGCTACGGAACGCTGATCGATTGGATGTCCGGCATCCGGGACACGCTCTCCGAGCTATGGCCGGAGCGCGACACGGAGCTGCTGCTCGGCGCGTATCACGAGATCGAGCCGGAGGTGCAGCGGGGCCGGTCCATCCCCTATCGGCAGGTGCTGACCGAAGGGCTGGAGCGATTGGCGCACCGGGAGGGGCTGGAGCTCGAGGACGACGACCGGGCGGCGCTCGCGGACTCCCTCCCGACGTGGCCTCCGTTCCGTGAGGTCCCGTCGGCCCTGGCGGAGCTGCGCGAGCGCGGATGGAAGCTGGCCATCCTGTCGAACACCGACCCCGACCTGCTCGACGCGTCGCTGTCGCTGATCGGCGCGTCGGTTGGCGTGCTGATCACGGCGGCCGAGGCCGGTTCGTACAAGCCCGCCCCCGGCCACTGGGACCGGTTCTTCGAGGAGACGAAGGCGGACCGCTCGCGGCACGTGCACGTGGCCGCGTCGCTGTTCCACGACATCGCGCCGTGTCGCGACCTCGGGTTGACGGCGGTGTGGATCAACCGGCTGGGGGAGACCTCGGAGCTGCCTCGAGCGGCCGAGCTGCCGAACCTGTCGGTCCTGCCCGAGACACTCGAACGGCTGGTCCCCGGGTAGAGTGGGAGCGATGGACGAGCTCGGGCGCAAGAAGATCGAGGAAGGCGTCCGCCTCATCCTGGAGGGGATCGGCGACGACCCCGAGCGCGAAGGTATCAAGGACACACCGCGCCGAGTCGCGGACATGTACGAGGAGATCTTTTCCGGCGTCGGCGTCGATCCGACGCCCATCGCATCCGTCGTGCCGGGCGCCAACTTCGACGAGATGATTATGGTGAAGGACATCCCCCTCACGGCTCTCTGCGAACACCACATGTTGCCCTTCAACGGGAGGGCCCACGTCGCGTACATCCCGAACAAGGACGGGCGCATCACCGGCCTGTCGAAGATCGCTCGGGTGGTGGACGTGCTTTCCAAACGCCTCCAGGTCCAGGAGCGGCTGACCACCGAGATCGCCGACACGATCGACGATGCGCTCAAGCCTCGCGGCGTGTTCGTGATGATCGAGGCCGAGCACCTGTGCATGACGATGCGCGGGGTGAAGAAGCCCGGGTCGCTCACGGTGACCTCCGCGGTCCGCGGGCTGTTCCGCTCGGACGCCCGAACCCGCCAGGAGGCACTCAGCCACATCGGCAAGGGCTGAGCGCCAGGCCGTCCTGGGGAACCGCGTTCACGTTTCGGCCGGTCCTTCCTCCTATATGGGCAAAGTGGAGCACGCGCCGGCGGGCGTGGCCCGCGACCAGGGGCTCGAGCGCCTGTACCGGGAGCAGGGGAACCGGATGTGGCGGGCGGTGCTCGCCTTCTCCGGCGACCCGGAGGTGGCGAGCGACGCCGTGGCTGAGGCCTTCGCCCAGGCGCTGAGGCGGGGTGACGCGATCCGCGACCCGGAGCGGTGGCTCTGGCGGGCCTCGTTCCGGATCGCGGGCGGAGAGCTGAAGGAGCGCGGGCGCCGAGTGCCCGCAGTTCGGGAGGAGTCGTACGAGATGGAAGAGCCCGCGCGCGAGCTCGTGGCGGCACTCAAGAAGCTATCGGAGAAGCAGCGGGCGGCGGTGGTCCTGCACCATGCAGCCGGATATCCAGCGAGCGAGGTCGCGGAGATCATCGGATCGACTTCCGCGGCCGTCCGGGTGCATCTGATGAGGGGGCGCAGGCGTCTCCGAGAGCTACTGGAGGATGAGGAATGAACCTCGCGGATCGCTTCGAGACCCTCGGGCGGACGCGGACGCCGGACCTCTGGCCCGACATCGAGCGCCGAGAACCGCGCGAGCTTCCTCGGGCTCCCGGGGACCGTCGCATGTTGGCAGCCGCCACCGCATTCGCCGTCGCAGCGGCCGGCATCGCCCTGGCGGCTCAGGCATTCTTCGGCGGCGAGGCTCCTAGACCTGCCGGAATCCCACAGGGGGCCATCGTCTTCGTAGCTCAGGAGGGCGGACCCGCTTCCGGGCGCACTTCCATCGTCCGCGTCGCTCCCGACGGAAGCGGCCGGATCGGGCTCTCGTCGGGCGCGCCGCCATCGTTCGATAGTTCTCCCGCCTGGTCCCCGGACGGCGAGCGGATCGCCTTCTCCCGGGACGTCGGCATCCACGTGATGGACGCCGACGGCAACAACATCTCGCTACTCGTCGCGAAAGGCTCCGGTCCCACCTGGTCGGCGGACGGCACTCGACTCGCCTTCCAGTGCAGTGAGGCCATCTGCGTCGTGAACCTGGACAGCGGTGAAGTGTCGCAGCTGACGGACCCGCTCCTGGCTCACGACTCGGGGCCGGCCTGGTCCCCGGACGGCAGGCTGATCGCATTCACGCGAACGTCGGTCGAGCCGGGCACGGGAGATTTCACACAGCTGTACGTCATGAACGCGGACGGAACCGGAGCCACCAGACTCCTCGATGTCCTCGGGTACACGGAACCGGCCTGGTCGCCCGACGGCAACAGGATCGCGTTCTTCGGCCGCGCGGACCAACGCCAGCGCAGTTGGGAGATCTTCGTGGTCAACGCTGACGGTACGGGCCTCACGCGGCTCACGAACGATGACGCCATCGATGGCGACTCGGCCTGGTCGCCAGACGGGACCAGGATCGTCTTCAGCCGGAGGGTAGGGGACGGGGACTCCGACATCTACGTCATGAATGTAGACGGGAGCGGCATGACCCGACTCACGAGCGATCCGGCGGACGAGTCCGCTCCGGCCTGGCAGCCAGTACCTGCGACCGAGGCGCTGCCTGCGCCCCTCGAAACCGTCGTTCCTCTGCAGTCCGAGATCGTCCCGATGGTCACCGCCACGCTCCCCGTCGGAAGCGAGGGCGGCGGCGCGGTTCTGTTCGCCGAGGGCAGCGTGTGGATCACCGCCTCGGCGAACGACGGGACCGGGGCCGGCGAGGTCGTCCGCATCGATCCCGCGACGAACGAGATCGTTGCGCGAATCCCCGTAGCGGCGGTACCGGGATGGGAGTTCGGTAACAGTGGCATGACCGCCGGTGCCGGGTCGATCTGGGTCACCGGCGGCGGACGGCTCCCCGACGGAGGCACCGGCGCGATCCTCCAGCGGATCGACCCCGCAAAGAATGAAGTCGCCGCGAGCATCCCGATCGACGGCCGCTGGGGTGCGGACGTGGCCGTGGACGAGAGTGGGGTTTGGGTGGCGATCTTCCACAGGGAGGGCACGGCGGTTGTCCGGCTTGACCCAGAGAGCCTCGATGTTGTCGCCACCACCCCGCTCCAGACAAACTGGGTGGGCCAGATCGAGGCACTCGGGGACGCCATCCTTGTCGGCCAACTCGATCTGAAAGGAAACGCGGTCTTCACCGTGATCAACCCGGCGACGAGCGAGATCGCCGCGAGCGGCGTCTCTGAGACGCCGTACACGCCGTCCGCCTTCGTCGTGTTCGAAGGTTTGGCCTGGACGGAAGCCGCGGGCGAGCTGTGGCAGGTGGATCCGGTGACGGGAGAACTCGTCGGTGGTCCGATCCCCATCACGAGCCTGGGCGTCTCCGGCAGCGGGCTCGCCGTGGGCGAGGACGGGATCTGGTTCGTCGGCTACAACCCCAACTCCCACAACGAGCGGCCGACCACCCTGAACCGCGTCGATCCAGCGACAGGCCAGGTCGACATCACCGCGGAAATCATGGCTCGGGGGGAAGCGATCGCGGCCGGGGCGGGGGCGATCTGGATGATGGGCGTGGACGGGACCCTGACCCGGATCGACCTGGTGCCTTCCTCGGAGCTGAGCCCGGAGGAAGCGACTCGCCCCTCCGTCGCGCCTCTCGTAGCTGCATTCCTCCAGGCCCGGATCGACGGTTCGGGGGCCGAGGCGTTGGTCTCGTTGGAGGGGAGGGAGCACTGGGAGTCGGGGGTGTCGAGCATGTCCGGGCTCTACAGCCCACCCGACCTCCGGTACGAGAGCTTCGCCATCGTCTTCGTCGACGACCTGGGGAACGGGACCTACGAGGTCGGCACCCGGATGTTCGGGGCTCTCATGGACGGCGAAGACGAGTGGTTCACCGAGCCCCTCTTCGAGGAAACACTGTTCGTGGGCCCGGGAGAAGGCTTGGATGGCGAACAGCACGCTCTCCTCGTCACGGGTGGGCGGTCCGGCTTGGTGGGCCCGTGACAAGAAGGGGAATCAACGCGGGCGGATGACCGGTTCGCCTTCGAGCGAGCTGCGGCGGCTTCAAGGGTGCCGGTCCTGCGCCCGCCCGCGCCGCTGATCGCTGCTTGAGGTGGATCCGCCCCAGCCTCAACCGAATCCCGGGCGGAGGGGGAAGTCGCTTCGACCGGCGTCGGAGCGAACGGCCAGGACCTGGTGGACCTGGGTTCGGCCGGCCTCGAAGTTCAACGCCGACGCCGCCATGTACAGCCGCCAGATGCGAGCCCGGGCTGCTCCCGCCTCCGCCATGGCCCGGCCCCAGTTCGCCTCAAGATTGCGGACCCATGCCCGCAGCGTGAGCGCGTAATGCTCCCGCAGGCTCTCCACGTGCCGGACCTCGAACCCGGCGCGCTGGATCGTCGATACGACGCTTCCAACCTCATGCAGCTCGCCGTCGGGGAACACGTAGGCGTCGATGAAGCTGTGCCTGGCGAACCGTGCGCGGCGTCCCGGCGGCCGGCTGATGCCGTGGTTCAGCAGCCGCCCTCCCGGTGGGAGGAGGGAGTACAGCCGTCCGAAGTACCCCGCGAGCTGCGATAGGCCGACGTGTTCGAACATCCCGATCGAGGAGATGACGTCGTAGGGGCCGTCCCGGACGTCCCGGTAGTCCTGGAGACGGACCTCGACGCGGTCGGCGAGGCCGGACTCAGCAACGGCCTTCGCCGCCCACTCGGCCTGCCGTCGGGAGATGGTGACGCCGACCGCGGTAACGCCGTGGTGGGTCGCGGCATGCATGACCATTCCGCCCCACCCGCACCCCACGTCGAGCAGGCGCATGCCGGGCCGCAGCCCGAGCTTCTGGCATGCCAGCTCGTGCTTGGCGGCCTGAGCCTCCTCGAGCGACACGAACGGGTCGGCCCACACGGCGCACGAGTAGGTCATCGAGGAGCCCAGGACGAGCCGGAAGAACGCGTTCGACACGTCGTAGTGGTGGGCGATGGCCGCGGCATCCCGCTCCTTCGAGTGCCGCCGACCGCGAAGCCTGGCCTCCTCGGGCGGGGGAGATATCGGTCGAAGCGCGGACGGTCCGAGCAGGCGAAGGACACCCACCCACTCGCGAGGTCCGAGACGGGCCCCTGGCAACCGGTCGCGGAGGGCCGACAGGGCCGCGTAGGTGTCGCCCTCGACGTCGAGCTCTCCGGCCACGTATGCGCGGCCCAAGCCGAGCTCGCCGGGGGCGGTCACCAGCCGACGGAGCGCTCGCTGGGACCGGACCACCAGCGTGGCCGGCGCGTCGGCCGGACCGAGCCGGCTGCCGTCGTACGCTCGGATGCCGACCGGGAGGTCGGGTCCCAGGATCTCCTCGAGGAGGGGGGCCAGCCTCGCCACCCCCGGAGTGTATGCGGACCCGCGGCTACGATGAGGTGGTGACCGACGGGAAGCTCGTGTGGCGGGTGGGAGACCGCGAGCTCGACTGCTCCGAGCGGACCCTCGTCATGGGCATCCTGAACGTCACGCCCGACTCGTTCTCCGACCGCGGCAAGTTCCTCGACCAGAGAGCCGCGATCGAGCACGGGCTTCGGATGGTCGACGACGGTGCCGACATGATCGACGTGGGCGGCGAATCCACTCGGCCCGGCTCGGACCCGACCTCGCCGGAGGAGGAACGTGACCGCGTGCTCCCCGTGATCGAGACGCTCGCCTCGAAGATGCCCGTCCCCATCTCCATCGACACGCGGAAGCCCTCGGTAGCCAAGGCCGCGCTGGAGGTCGGCGCCACCATCGTGAACGACGTCTCCGGCGGCCTCGACCCCGAGATGTTCGACGTGGTTCGCGAGGCGGGAGCCGGGGTGGTCCTCATGCACATGAGGGGTGAGCCCAAGACGATGCAGGAGGCGCCCCACTACGACGACGTCGTCGGGGAGGTCCACGAGTACCTGGGCGAGCGGATCGAGGCCGCGGCGTTCGCCGGCATCGAGCCGGAGCGCCTGTGCGTCGACCCCGGCATCGGGTTCGGCAAGGAACTCGAGCACAACCTCACGCTGACGCGCCACCTGGACGCGCTGCTCGACCTGGGCCGGCCGGTCCTCGTCGGTCCGTCCCGCAAGCGGTTCATCGGGACGCTGCTCGACCTCCCCGAGGACCAGCGGGTCGAGGGCACGGCCGGCGCCGTGGCCTGGCTGGTCGCGCGGGGCGCGCACATCGTGCGGGTGCACGACGTGAAGGAGATGGTCCGCGTGGTCCGGGTGGTCGACGCGATCGCGCGGGCCGGGCGGCCGTGACCGACCTCGAGAAGAAGCGTGCCCGCGTCTCCGCCGGCGAGATTGCCTACGTCGAGGAGGGCGACCCGGAGAACCCTCCGATCGTCTTCCTGCACGGGTTCCCTACGTCCTCCTTCCTGTGGCGGGAGTTCGTGCCGTTGTTCGCGCCGTGGACGCATGTCGTCGCCCCGGACATGCTCGGTTGCGGCGACTCCGGCCGGCCGGAGGACGCGGACATCCACATCCGGGCCCAGGCCGGCTACGTCCGGGAACTTCTCATACGGCTTGGCATCGACCGGTTCGCTTCGATCGGCCACGGCCACGGCGGCGGCATCGCCCAGCTCCTCGCGCTCGAGGGAGGATTGGAGGCCATGGTGCTGATCGATTCGGTGGCGTTCGATGCATGGCCCGGCGAAGGAACGAGACGCCTGCAACGCCTCCCGGAGCACGAATACACCGAGGACGTGGTCCGGACCGCGTTCGATGGGTTCCTCGGCGAGGCGATGGCCCACCCGGAACGCCTTACCGACCAGGTCCGCGCCGAGTACGTTCGGCCGTTCCTGGGCGAACGGGGCGTGCGCGCCTTCTTCCAAGGGGTCCGGGCGGCCGACGGGCTCGGCCTGGTCGGGACGGAGGAGGACCTCGGGACGCTCGCATGCCCCACCCTGATCCTGTGGGGTGAGGACGATCCCTACTTCCCGGCCGAGGTGGCCGAGCGCCTGAACGACGCCATCCTCACCTCCAGCCTGGCGCTCCTCCCCAGCTGCTCCCACCTGCTCACCGAGGACGCCCCGGAGACCATCGGGCCACTGATGTTCGACTATCTTCGGTCCAGGTACCTGGGCCGGCCGCATTCCCACGGCGAGCCGGGGGCGGTGCCGATCAGTTTGGAGCGGCGGCCGCCGGACCGGTAGAGGAGGGGGCGTGACGACGTCGAGGCTGTTCCTCACGGGCATCACTGCCGCCGGACGCCACGGGGGGAACCCCGGAGAGAGGGACCGGCCCCAGGACTTCGTGGTCGACCTCGACGTGGAGGTGGACGTCACCGGCGACAGGATCGGAGGGACCTCCGACTACCGGAAGCTCGTGCAGACCGCGCGCGGTGTGGTGGGGAGCGAGTCCTTCGACCTGTTGGAGTCGCTGGCCGCAGCGGTAGCCCGGGCCGTAGCGCATCTCGACGGCGTCGTGCGCGCCACGGCCATCGTCCACAAGCCGGCAGCCGCGCGCTCGAACGAAGTGCAAGGAGTGGCGGCCGCGGCGACCGTCGAATCGGATGGCTGACCCGGAGCGCCATGGGGATCACCGCGTACCTGGGACTCGGGTCGAACCTCGCTGATCGTCTGGCGAACCTCCAGCGCGCCGTGGAGCACCTTGCGGCGCAACCGGGTCTGAAGGTCGTCCGGTCCTCGCGCGTGTACGAGACCGACCCGGTGGGCGGCCCGCCCCAGCCCGACTACCTGAACGCGGTCGTCGAGGTGGACACCGGCCTCTCCCCGCACGAGCTCCTGGATGCGTGCAAGGAGGTCGAACGCCGACTGGGGCGAGTGCGAGACGAGCGGTGGGGCCCACGGACCATCGACGTCGACGTGCTGACCTACGACGAGGAGGAGGTCGACGACCCCGACCTCACCGTGCCACATCCCCGGATGCACGAGCGGGGCTTCGTGCTGGTACCGCTCATCGAGCTCGGCGCGGACCCCGCGCTACCGGGCGGCAAGCGGATCTCCACGCTTCGGCTTGGGCCGGATGCCGTGCTTGGGGTCCGCCCCTTCGCCCCTCCGCTCGAGGTCCCGGGGTGACGCCGGCGTCAAGCGTATGGCTCGGCTTCCCCAGTTGGGATACTCGCGGCCATGAACGTGGCGGTGATCGGCGCCGGTCGAGTGGGGACAGCCCTGGCGGAGCTGCTCACGGGTGCCGGTTATCCCGAGACGTATTCGATCGTCGCGATCTCTGGTCGGCAGGCCACGATCGCGCGGGCCGGTCGCTACCTCGGCATGTCTCCGGTTTCGTCCGCAGAAGCCGCCTCCATGGCTGAGCTGGTCCTGATCTGTACCCCGGACGACGTCATAGCCTCCTTGTGTGCCGAGATGGCGGCGGCGGGGTGCTTCCGGGAGGGCCAGTGGGTAGCCCACGTCTCCGGCGCCACCGGTCTCGAAGCTCTCGCGGCAGCGTCTGATTCTGGTGCGGGGATCCTCAGTCTCCATCCTCTGCAAACGTTTCCAAGCGTGGAAGCGGCGCTTGCGCGAATCCCCGGCAGCGGGATGGCGGTCACGGCGCTCAGCGAGGAGGGCTTCGTACTGGGGGAGCGTGTTGCCCGGTCGATCGACGCGCGGCCCTTCCGGTTGGCCGACGAAGCCAAGCCGCTATACCACGCGGCGGCCGTGTTCGCCTCGAACTACCTGGTGGCCACGACCGCCCTGGCCGACGAGTTGTTCCAGGAAGCCGGGCTGGATCAACCAGTCGAACTGTTCATGCCGCTCCAGCGGGCCACCCTGGAGAACATCGCCAACATGGGACCGGCGCTCGCGCTCACGGGTCCCGCCGTGCGGGGAGACTCGGGAACCGTGGCGAAGAACCTGGAGGCCTTGGCGAAGCATGCCCCCGCGGCAGTCCTTCCGTATGTGGCGATGGCCGACGTGGCCCTCGACCTCGCGGAACGCTCAGGGCGCCTCTCGCCCCAGGAGCGCGCGGCCGTGAAGGAGGTGCTGGCCCGGTGGAGGTGACCCGCACCGTCGCCGAGACCCGAAAGGCTTGCGACGCAGCACGTTCAGCCGGACGAAGCGCGGGATTCGTGCCGACTATGGGGGCGTTCCACGAAGGACACCTCTCGTTGATCCGCAGGGCTCGTGGGGAACGAGATTCGGTGGTGGTCTCGATCTTCCTGAACCCGCTCCAGTTCGGGTCGGGCGAGGATCTCGCCCGGTACCCCCGGGACGAGGACCGAGACCTGGCCGCGGCCGAGGAGCTCGGCGTCGACCTGGTGTTCGCCCCGAGCGTCGAGGAGATGTACCCGGGCGGAGAGCCCGAGGTGACGGTCGACCCCGGCCCGCTCGGTGACCGGCTGGAGGGCGCCAGCCGGCCCGGCCATTTCCGTGGAGTCGCCACCGTTGTGGCCAAGCTGTTCCACGTGATCGGTCCGTCCCGGGCGTACTTCGGCGAGAAGGACGCGCAGCAGCTCGCGGTGATCCGGCGGATGGTGCTCGACCTCGCCTACCCGGTCGAGGTGGTGGGATGTCCCATCGTCCGGGAGCCCGGCGGCCTGGCCATGTCGTCCCGGAACGCTTACCTCACCCCGGAGCAGCGGGACGCGGCCGGCTGCCTGTTCCTCGCGCTGTCCGAGGCGGCCCAGATGGCCCGCTCCGGCGAACGGGACGGGGCGAAGCTGGTGGCCGCGATGGCCCGCGAGATCGGCGCGACCTCCCAGGCCCGCTTGGACTACGCGGCCGCCGTTGACGAGGAGACCTTCCAGGAGGTCCGACAGATCACCCGACCGGCCAGGGCCGTGGTCGCCGCCCGGTTCGGCGCCACCCGCCTCATCGACAACCTCCAGCTCCCGGTGCTCTGAGGCGAGACGGCGGGGCCGCGGCGGCGCAGCCGCAGCGTGTCGCGATGCCACAGCCGCGAGGCCAGCGTGTCGCAAGGCCCCTTGGTGGGCGAGAATGGGCCGACTCGCGGTGGAGGTGACGGGCACGTGCTGCTCGCGATCAACGTCGGAAACACGAACACGGTCCTCGGGGTCTTCGGCGGCTCCGAGCTCAAGTGGTCGTGGCGCATGTCCACGCAGCCGGAGCGCACCGCCGACGAGCTGGCGGTCATCTTCGGCGGGTTCCTCGAGCAGCACGACCTGTCGTTCTCCCGGCAGATCACCGGGGTCGTGATCGCCTCGGTGGTCCCCACCTCCACCAGAGCCCTCCGCGAGATGACCGAGCGGTACTTCAGCTTCCCGGCGGTGGTGGTCGAGCCCGGCACGCGGACCGGCATCCCCATCCTCACCGACAACCCTCGAGAGGTAGGTGCCGACCGGATCGTGAACGCGCTGGCCGCCTACGACCGGTACGGGGGGCCCTGCATCGTGATCGACTTCGGCACCGCCACGACCTTCGATGCCGTCTCGGCGAAGGGCGAGTTCCTGGGCGGCGCCATCGCCCCCGGCGTGCAGGTCTCGAACGAGGCGCTTTCGTCGGCCACGGCCCGCCTGCCCCAGGTCGAGCTGCAGCCGCCGAAATCGGTGGTGGGCAAGAACACGGTGGAGGCCATCCAGTCCGGCCTGGTGTTCGGGGCAGCAGCCCAGACCGACGGGATCGTCGAACGGATGAGGGCCGACCTGGGCCACTCGGCCAAGGTGGTCGCCACCGGCGGTCTGGCCCCGGTCGTCGTCCCCTCCTGCCGGAACGTCGATCACCATGACGAGTGGCTGACGCTCGAGGGTCTTCGGCTGGTCTTCGAGAGGAACGTCGGACCCGGGGAGCTGGAGGGGGGAGTTCGCGCCGAGGCGCACCAGCCGGGGAGGGGTGGCGAGCGGACCCCTCGACAACCGGATGAGTGAGGACGGGTTCCGGGAACGGGAAGTCCTCCGGGCGAGGCGGGAGAGCCTGGAACGGCTGCGGGGCAAGGGGATCGAGCCCTTCGCCCTAAACCTCGACTCCGTGCTCGGTGTCCGCGAGCCCCACCGCATCGAGGACGTCCGCAAGGAGTTCGGCGCTCTCGGCCCCGGCGAGCTCCGTCTCGACGTTCGCACGGTGGCCGGGCGGATCGTCCTCAAACGGGACATGGGCAAGCTGAAGTTCCTCGTGATCCGGGACCGATCCGCCGACATCCAGTTGGTGTGCAACGAGCGGGACGCGGAGCCGGCCGTGTTCCAGCTCCTGGACGACGTCGACCTGGGGGACATCGTCGGAGCCACCGGGCGTGTGGGGACCACGAAGAAGGGCGAGCTGTCGATCTTCGTGCAGCGGCTCGCGATCCTGTCGAAGGCCCTGCGACCGTGGCCGGAGAAGTGGCACGGCCTTCGCGACCCGGACCTCCAGCAACGCCGGCGGTACCTCCAGCTCGCTACGGACCTCGACTCCCGGGGGATCGTCGAGGCTCGGGCCAGGACCCTGAACGCCTTCCGTACGCACCTCGACGGGCGGGGGTTCGTCGAGGTGGAGACGCCGGTCCTTCACGGGACGGCCGGGGGAGCCATCGCCCGGCCGTTCGTCACGCACCACCGGGCGCTGGACGTCGACCTGAACCTGCGGATCGCCCTGGAGCTGTACCTGAAGCGGCTCCTGATCGGAGGGCTGGAACGCGTCTACGAGATCGGCCGGAACTTCCGGAACGAGGGGATCGACCGGGACCACAACCCCGAGTTCACGATGCTCGAGGTGTACCAGGCCTACGGCGACTACGAGACGATGATGGAGCTCGGCAGGGGGCTGGTGCGCTCGGCGGCCCAGGCCGTGCGGGGCTCGCTCAGGTTCGCCTACCAGGGCCGCGAGATGGACCTGGAGGGCGAGTGGCCCCGAGTCACGGTGCTCGGCTCGGTGTCGGAGGCGACGGGCGAAGAGATCACGCTTGACCGCCCCGACCTGGGGAAGATCGCCGAGCGTCACCGCATCGACGTCCACCCGACCTGGGGCCCGGGCAAGATCGTCCTCGAGCTGTTCGAGAAGCTCGTGGAGCACGATCTGTGGAACCCGACGTTCGTGCTCGACTTTCCGCGGGAGGTGTCGCCGCTCGCCCGGCCCCACCGCTCGGAGCCGGGGGTCGTCGAGCACTTCGACCTGGTCATGGCGGGGATGGAGATCATCCCGGCCTACTCTGAGTTGTCCGACCCCGACGAGCAACGGGCGAGCTTCGAGATACAGGCCGAGGCCCGGCGGAAGGGCGAGGAGGAGACCCATCCGGTAGACGAGGACTTCCTGCTTGCCCTTGAGCACGGGATGCCGCCGGCCGGTGGGCTGGGCCTCGGCGTGGACCGGCTCCTGATGATCCTGGCCGACGTCCCCTCGATCCGGGACGTGATTCTGTTCCCCCACCTCCGGCCCGAAGACGGCCGCGACGACTGAGCCGGGGGTTCAGCCCGGTGCGTCTTCGGCGGTGACCGCGGCCCCGTGGAGCACGATCACCAGATCCTCCAGGGCCACACCCTTGGCCAGGAACCCGGAGGCCCCCGCCAGGAAGGCCTCCCGCTCCACCCCGGGGTCGGCATGGGCCGTCAGGATCACCACGGGCAGGTCCGGCCGGGACCTGTGGATCTGCCGCATGGCCTCGATCCCGTCCAGGTCGGGCATGGAAAGGTCCATGATCACCAGGTCGGGGTGGAGGGCCCTGGCCTGTTCGGTAGCGGCCACCCCCCCGCTGGCCTCCCCGGCAACCTCGATGCTCCCCACCATCCTCAGGGCGGACGAGAGGGCCCGGCGAAACGCCGGGTGGTCGTCGACGACTAGCACCCGCAACGTCATCGTCTCCTAACGGGGAAGACCAGGGGGAAGGCGCTTGTGGGTCTAGCGACAAGAATCCTGCCCGAGGGTCGGGATACCGTAAACGGGCCGTTCGGGGGACTTGGGTAGCCCCGGCGGGTGATGGGGGGTCCCCGGCCTTGGGGCTCATCCCGAGGGCCTTGCGTTCCGAATAACCATATGGAAGGCGCGGTTCAGACGGTTAGGGTGTGAGCGTGGACCTTCGGGCGTATCAGGGGGGAGGGGTATACTTGCCCGTGTGGCGCTCGCAGGCGCGCGGAGGGTGCCTGAGGGTGCCCGACATGCCTCGGGGGTAGGACGGAGTCCGGTGATCCCCGGGGCACATCGATAGACGGGCCCAGGCCCGGAGGACGCTCACATGTTCGAACGCTTCACCGACCGAGCCAGGCGGGTCGTGGTCCTCGCTCAGGAAGAAGCGAGGATGCTGAACCACAACTACATCGGCACCGAGCACATCCTGCTCGGGCTGATCCATGAGGGCGAGGGCGTTGCGGCCAAAGCCCTGGAATCGCTGAACATCTCGCTCGAGGCCGTCCGCCAGCAGGTGGAGGAGATCATCGGCCAGGGCCAGGCCGCGCCGACGGGCCACATCCCGTTCACCCCCCGGGCCAAGAAGGTCCTGGAGCTCTCGCTCCGGGAGGCCCTCCAGCTGGGGCACAACTACATCGGCACCGAGCACATCCTGCTCGGCCTGATCCGAGAGGGCGAGGGCGTGGCCGCCCAGGTCCTCCAGAAGCTCGGGGCCGACCTGAACCGGGTCCGCCAGACGGTCATCCAGCTCCTGTCCGGGTATACGGGCGGCAAGGAACAGGCCCCCGGGGAGCCGGCCGGCCAGGGCCAGGGCTCCATGGTTCTCGATCAGTTCGGGAGGAACCTCACTCAGCTGGCGCGCGAGCTGAAGCTCGACCCCGTCATCGGTCGCGAGAAGGAGATCGAGCGGGTCATGCAGGTCCTGTCCCGTAGGACCAAGAACAACCCCGTCCTGATCGGCGAGCCCGGCGTGGGCAAGACCGCCATCGTGGAGGGCCTGGCCCAGGACATCGTGAAGGGCGAGGTCCCCGAGACCTTGAAGGGCAAGCAGATCTACACGCTGGACCTCGGCGCCCTGGTGGCCGGGTCGCGGTACCGCGGCGACTTCGAGGAGCGGCTGAAGAAGGTCCTGAAGGAGATCCGCACCCGGGGCGACATCGTGCTGTTCATCGACGAGCTGCACACCCTGGTCGGGGCGGGCGCCGCCGAGGGCGCCATCGACGCGGCCAGCATCCTGAAGCCCATGCTCGCCCGGGGCGAGCTCCAGACCATCGGGGCGACCACGCGCGACGAGTACCGCAAGCACCTGGAGAAGGACGCCGCCCTGGAGCGGCGGTTCCAGCCCATCTCCGTCGAGGAGCCCACAGTCGCGCACACCATCGAGATCCTGAAGGGGCTCAGGGACCGGTACGAGGCCCACCACCGCGTCTCCTTCACGGACGACGCCCTGGTGGCCGCGGCCAACCTGTCGGACCGGTACATCTCGGACCGGTACCTGCCGGACAAGGCCATCGACCTCATCGACGAGGCCGGTTCGCGCATGCGGATCCGCCGCATGACCGCGCCACCGAACGTCCGGGAGGTCGACGAGAAGATCGCTGAGGTCCGGCTACGCAAGGAGTCGGCCATCGACGCCCAGGACTTCGAGCGGGCCGCGGGACTCAGGGACGAGGAGAACCAACTCCGCCAGGAGCGGGAGCGCCGCGAGCGCGAGTGGAAGTCGGGCGAGATGGACATCCTGTCCGAGGTGGACGAGGAGGAGATCGCCGAAGTCCTGTCCTCCTGGACCGGTATCCCGGTGTTCAAGCTCACGGAGGAGGAGACGGAGAAGCTCCTCCGCATGGAGGAGGAGCTCCACAGGCGGATCATCAGCCAGGACGACTCGATCAAGGCGGTGTCCAGGGCCATCCGGCGGACCCGGGCCGGCCTGAAGGACCCCAAGCGCCCCTCGGGCTCGTTCATTTTCCTCGGCCCCTCGGGTGTGGGGAAGACCGAGCTGTCCAAGGCCCTGGCCGAGTTCCTGTTCGGTGACGAGGACGCGCTCGTCCAGCTCGATATGTCCGAGTACATGGAGAAGCACACGGTCTCGCGCCTGATCGGATCCCCGCCCGGCTACGTCGGGTACGAGGAGGGCGGCCAGCTCACCGAGGCGGTGCGCCGCAAGCCGTTCAGCGTGGTCCTGTTCGACGAGATCGAGAAGGCCCACCCCGACGTATTCAACACGCTGCTCCAGATCCTGGAAGACGGGCACCTCACCGACGCCCAGGGCCACAAGGTCGACTTCAAGAACACCATCATCATCATGACCTCGAACCTGGGGACCCGGGACATCCAGAAGGGGACATCCATCGGGTTCGCGGCCCGGCCCGACGAGAAGGTGACCTACGACAAGATGAAGGAGCGGGTCATGGACGAGCTGAAGCGCTCCTTCAGGCCGGAGTTCCTGAACCGGATCGACGAGGTCATCGTGTTCCACTCGCTTTCGCAGGAGGACGTGAAGCGAATCGTCGACCTCATGATGAAGCGGGTCCGGGAGCAGCTGAAGTCCAAGGACTTGGACATCGAGCTCTCTGACGAGGTCAAGACACTGCTGGCCGAGAAGGGCTACGATCCCGCCCTCGGCGCGCGGCCGCTTCGTCGGACGATCCAGCAGATGGTCGAGGACCCCTTGTCCGAGAAGCTCCTATACAAGGAGTTCCGGGCCGGCCAGACGGTGATCGTGGACGTCCGTGACGGCGAGATCTTCTTCGAGGCGCCCACCTCCCCCGAGACCCCGCCGGTGGAGCTTGCGGGCTCGCAGGAGGGGTAGAACGTTGGAAGCGTAGGGCGGCTTCCCCCGCCCTACGTCAAGACCGGTGGCCCAGCAACCCCAGGTTGCTGGGCCTATCGGTTTCAGGGCGATGGACGCCCGGCTCCCTTCGCCGTCCCCGGACGAGGTCCCGGCCCTGAGCCACCCTCACCGGTACTCCCGCCGCCGAGAACACGGCGGTGTCGGACTCGTCGCCCCCGTCCAGCCGATGCTCGACGAGCGACCCCTGCGGCTCGGTCCTAGGTCCGGGAACCCACCACGCGGAGGCGTGAGCCGGTGGACGCCTCGTCCGCTTCCTCGACGGCCCCGGCCCCTTGGGCCGACGCCGGACCCGGGGGGACCCAGAACTCCACGGTGGTGCCGCCCTCCAGGAGGCTGTGGACCTTGCACCAGCCGCCGGCCATCTCGGCCCGTTCTCGCATGGAGGACAGGCCGAGGTGCCCCGGGGCCGACCGAAACCCATCCTGGGGGCTGAACCCGACCCCGTCATCGGAGATCCGAACCAGGTAGCCGCCATCCTGTTCGCGGAGGACGACCGCCACCTTGCTCGCTTGAGCGTGCTTGCGAACGTTCGCCAGCGCCTCCTGCGCGATGCGGTACAGCAGGACTCGGGTCTCGCTCGGGGGTTCCTCGGACAGCCGGTTGTCCACGTCGAACTGCAGATCGTCGGCCAGCTTGTGCAGGTACTCGCGGAGGGCGGGGGCCAGCCCATCCTGGTCGAGGACCGAGGGACGCAGCTCGAAGATGAGATGGCGGAGGCTGACGATGGAGGCACCGATCGTCTCCAGCAGCTTGTCGAGGGTCTTCCGAAGCTCCGGTTCGGTCACCTGCTTCCGGAGGAGCTGGAGGCGCATGCCTGCGGCCACGATCTTTTGGACCGGGTCGTCGTGGATGTCTCCGGCGATCCGTTGTCGCTCTTCCTCCTGCGCGCTCACCAGCCGTGCCAGAAGCTTCCGGCGCTCGTCGTCCACCTGCCGGAGGTTGCGCAGGCTCTCGCTCAGCTCCCGGGTGCGCTCACCCACCCTGGCCTCGAGCGACAGGTTCCGAGCCACCAGCTCCTGCTGGAGCGCCCTATTCTCCTCGAGCCTTCGCTGGACCTCGTCGAGCAGCCACGCGTTCTGGAGGGCCAGGGCGGCGTGGGATGCGAACTGCTCGACCACGGTGACGACCCAGCGCTTGATGCGGGGGGACTTTCCGGGGTGTTCCACGGCGAGGATCCCGAGACGCTGCCCTCGGTCGAGGAACAGCGGCACGACCAGCAGGTGGCGGGCGCCGGGGAATAGCGTCGTCAGGCGACGATCGACGTTGGGGTCGACCTGCTTGACCAGCTGCGTCAGGCGCTTGTTCCACGCCGCCTCCATCACGGGGTCGAGGCCGGGTTCGACGTGTGGCGCGTCCCCCGTCCCACGGTAGGCCATCAGCTCCAGGTCCCCTTGGGGGGAGGCCAGGACCGCCCCACGGGTGAACCCGAAGACCTCGCAGAGCTTGTTCAGCAGGATGTGGGGGATCTCGGACGTGTCGGCCCGTGCGTCGATCTCCCGCACCATCGACGACAGCTCGTCGAGGTCGATCTTCTGAGAACGGAGCTCGCGCTCGTTCACGGCGGAGAACGCGGCGGTACCGAGCGCGACCGCCCACAGCGCCGCCACGTTCAAGATGGCGAACAGCTGGAAGTGCTCGCCTTCCCCGGGCAGCGCCGAGACCAGGGTGTCCGTTGGCTCGAGGATCCCCGCCGATTGCGCGTAGAGCACGACGAGGAGCATGAGCGAGTTCCACGCTGCGACCTTCAGCCCGGTCCGGTACGAGCCGACGAGCGTGACGGCCACGACGTGTACGTACAGCAGGAACCGGAGCGGGCTCTGGACGCCCCCGGTCGCGTAGGTCACCCAGGCGAGGTAGACGCCGTCGAGCAGGAGGGTCGCGCCACAGGCGAGCAACGCCGGGCCTCGGGGGAGCCGGCGCACCACCGTGGGGACGGCCAACGACGAAAGGTAGGCCCCCGTGGCCAGGACCAGCGCATCGACGGAGACGCCGCGAAGGTCCGGGGCCAGCGCGCCGACGGCGAGGACCGCCACTCCGAACCCGAGGCGCATGATGCCGAGAGAGCCCATGCGCTCGGAGAGCGACACGAGCTCGCCCGTCTCCGGGCGCGAGCGATCCCGCGCCCGGGCGATCCGTCTCACGCGAACCTCAGGAGATCAGGTGCGATGGGAGCCAGGGCGAGCTTGGGGTCCTTCCGGTCGATGCGGTTCTGGACCATGACGAACGCGATCACGATCAGGGCCAGGGCCAGCGGGAACGCGAGCCCCTTGGCCACACCGATCGCCGCCCCGACGATCCGGTCGAAGAGCGGCTGCCGCGAGATCCTCAATCCCTCATCGGATGGAACGAGGGAGGATCCCCCGGCGGCAGGATCGATCAGCCGGCGACGGCCGAACGCGGTTCCCAAGACCCGGTTGTCGCGGGGGGTCTCCCTGCTCGGACCGGTGCTGTCTTCTCCGCCCGCGGAGCCGTTGCCCGGCTTCGGCTCATCGGTCACGCCGCTCCCCGTTTCCCCCGACCCGGAACCCAGTCCGAGGTCCCCGGGGCCGGGAGCCGTTTCCAACAGCCCCTCGACGGTGCCGATGGTTCCCGCCACGACCTGCTCCGTCGTCGCCCGCACGTCCCCGACCGCTCCCCCGGGATCCTGGACCGTCTCCTCGACGACCGGGGCGACTTCCTCGACCGTGCTTTCCGTGGTGTCCACGACCGCTTCGGTCGTATCCAGGACCGTCTCCGTCGTGTCAGTAACGACGCAGGTCGTGTCGGTCGGCGGGCAATCGGCCAGGGCCGGCGGCGCCGTCAGGACCAACGAGATGGCGAAGATCAGGCCGACCGCCCCAACCCGCGCCCGATTCGACCCTCCAAGCGAGGGTCGAGGCCTGGGAGACGTCGTGTCCATCCAGCCTCCTCGTGTGCTCGCGCTCGTTTCGAAGCTTCCGCTCCTCACGAGACGCCTCCGACATCTGTATCGGCATGAAGCAACGGCTGGCTTAACCCCACGCCGGCGCCATCATCCGGCTGGGGATACGGCGGGGAAAGGAAGAAGCCCTGGGCGAACCGCACCCCCACCTCCTTGAGCACGTTCAACTGCTCCTCGTTCTCGACCCCCTCCGCCACGACGGCGGCGTTGATCTGGGCGCCGAACGCGACCAGGGCAGCGACGAGCGCGCGTCGCGCCTCGTCCTGGTGGACATTCTGGGTGAGGGTGACGTCGAGCTTGATCAGGTCGGGGTCGAGCAGCACGATGTGGCGGAGGCTGGCGAAGCCCGCTCCGGCGTCGTCCACCGCCAGCCGGAGTCCCCGCGCTCGAAGTCCCGACAGGGCGGTATTGAGGGCGGGGTAGTCATCGACCCGCGCGTGCTCCGTCATCTCCAGCACCAGCCGTTCGACCGGCGCGGGTTCCAGCGCCTCGGCGAGCCGTGGCGACCTGATCGTGTCCGGCGAGACGTTCACGCCGACGTACACGTCCTCGGGCAGCCGGTCGAGGTGCGCCAGGGTGGCGTGAACGGCCGCGAGCTCCAGATCGACGAGCAAGCCCGCCGCGGCGGCTTCGGCGAACCACACGTCCGGCGAGCGTAGCGGCAAGGCCGCGAACCGAGCAAGGGCCTCTAGCCCCACGACCTCACCCTCGCGAACGTCGAGGATCGGCTGGAACACGATCTCGAGCCCCTCCCCGCCGAGCACCTCTCGGATGCGGTCCTCCTTCTCCTGGCGTCGCCGCTCCGAGCCTCGGGACACGCGATGCAGCTGCTCGGCCAGCGCGTGCGCCACGTCCTCCGTGACCCGGGAGGAGAACGTCGTGTGCTCTTCGAGCGAGCGGTGGATCGCCCTGACGATGGCATCGGTGGACTCGCCCTTGACGACGTAGCCGAGGGCCCCCGCTCGGAGCATCTCCAGGACGCTGTCCACTTCCTCGTGGGCCGAGAGCGCGATGATCTTGGTCGGCGGCGACCGGCGGAGGATCTCGCGGGCTGCTCTGGGTCCGCCCCCCCCGGGCATCCGCACGTCGAGGAGCGCGACGTCCGGTTGCTCCCGCGAGGCTACTTCGATGGCCGCCTCGGCATCGGTGGCGGTGCCGGCCACCTCGAGATCAGGCTCGGACGCCATGACAGCCTGAAGCACGTCGATGACGGCCTCCTCGTCGTCCGCGATCAAGACCCTGATCCGATCCATTCCTCCCCATTTCCTGGCGCGGACTGGTACTCGATAATAGGTATCGACCTCCATTGGTACTCCAGTACATAGCTCCCCCTGCCCATCTTCCGCATCCCACCTTCGGGTGATTCCCTCGGGCGTCTTATCGGACGAATGGCCTAGGTCCGATGCCGACTCGGCGCGCTCCGTCCACCCGCCAGCCCGTCTGGCGGAAACCGGCTCGCGGCGCTCGCCCGGACGGCGTAGCCTCCAGCCGATGGAAGGCGAGGTCTGCTGGGCCGTCGAGTCGTCCAGGGATGGAGAGCGGTGGCGGTTCTTCGGCAAGGCGTGGAAGAAGCCCGGCGAGCCGGTGCTGCTACACGCCGTCCCACGGTTCGTGCGGTTTCGCCCCGTCGAGGAGGACGAGTGGCGGAGCCCGCTGGAGCGGACCGGTGACCACCCCATGACGTTGCTCCGGATGGAGGAGGGCTTCCGCGAGGACCTGTGGCCCGGCGACGAGCACGCTGGCCTTCCCGTCCTCTTTGCGGGAGGGGAGGAGGGGCGCCTCGTGCGGTTCCAGCACAGCGACGACGGCGGAAACTGGGACTACGTCGTGGAGTTCCGGGGCGAGCGCGAGGCACGGCGCTGACCCTGGCCTCGCATCGAGCCGACAGCCGGTTCGTCCCTGACCACACCAACCCGGGCTAGGCCGGAAGGGCTCGCACCTCCACCCTGGTCAATCTGGTTGTCGTCGGCGAGAGCCGCAAGCCCACCATACCGACGGGTCCCGCGATCCAGGCGTCCCGCTCGAGAAGCTCGACCTTGAGGGCCCCTTCGTCGGACTCGGTGATCCGCAGGGTCCTTCCCCCTTCGGTCCGATAGACGCCAGAGCCGCTCACCACTCAACTCTAGTGCATCGCGCGGTTCCGCGAGACCTGCTCCGGCGATGTCGTGTCAGACCCCGCTGCTACGGTCGGCCCGTGGGCAAGGTGCGGGCGCTCCTCTCGTGCTCGGAGTGCGGACGGCAGGTCGGCCAGTGGGTCGGTCGCTGTCCGGGATGCGCGGCGTGGGGAACCATCGAGGCCCGGAGCCATGGCGCGGCCTCCGGCCCGGTCGAGTTCCAGACCCTCGCAGAGGGCGGCAGGAGCGAGCGACGGGTGTCCACGGGGTTCCGGGGAATCGACCGGGTCCTCGGCGGGGGCCTCGTCCCGGCCACCGTCGCCCTGCTGGCGGGCGAGCCCGGCATCGGCAAGGTGTCAATCCCCTCCTAGGAAGCGCGGCCCTGATCAGCGGCACTTCTGGCCCAAGCTCCCCGAGCGCGAGGTCTGCGTCAAGCAGCGCAGCAGCGGCACCGGGCACACGTGGAGAACCGCAGTGTAGTTTCGCCCACAGGGGGAACGGGAACGCGCGCAGGCAGGGGTGCCGCAGGGCGGCGTTGCAGGGCGACCCGTCACGATTGCGAAGCGGAAGGGCACATGGCCGCCCATCCCTCCACGCTGCGACGACGATCCGACTAAACCTCTAGGCCTCCTCGCGCGACGGAGGGGGTGGAGCGACGATGACCTGGACGTACGTGGCAGCGGGCGACGGCGTATCGCACGGGGGTGAGCCTGCCGTGCACTCCTCGGAGACGTTCGAGGAGTTTTACGCGCGCGAGTTCCCGGCGATGGTCGCGCTCGCCTACGCGCTCTCGGGGAGCCGCACCGCATCGGAGGACCTCGCCCAGGAAGCCCTCCTGGCCGCCCACTGCGACTGGGACCGCGTGGGCGGGTTCGAACGCCCCGACGTCTGGGTGCGCCGGGTCGTGACGAACCTCTCGATGTCGATGTTCCGCCATCGCTACGCCGAGGCGAAGGCGCTAGCGCGGCTCGCGTTGGGAACCGCGACCACGTTGCCGGCACTGGGTGCCGACGACGCCGAGTTCTGGGCGGCCGTCCGGTCCCTTCCGCGACGACAGGCGCAGGTCATCGCGCTCCATTACCTGGACGATCGATCGGTCGCCGAGATCGCCGAGATCCTCGGCACCGCGACC
>JBOGVG010000086.1:0-4509 GCA_050692435.1 Actinomycetota bacterium | reverse complement strand
GCGTGCTGGGGGACGGGAGCTCCGGGTCCAAGTCCCTCCTCGGAGCGGTCGCCGCCTCCACCACCTCCGATGTGGTTCTTCGGTGGCACACGGATGCGACGGAGACGGGCTCGCTCCGTGTCGCCCGTGCCGTCTCGAGAGCTCGGTGCGGGACCGTCGTGTGGGGCGGGTCGTCGACCGTTGGCGGGCTCGTTCGCCGGACCCTCCATGAAGCGGGGGCCCGGAGGATCTCCTTCGTGGGGGGCGACGCCATGAAGGACTCCGTGTATCTGGCAGTTGCCGGGCGAGCCGGCCTGGGAACCGTGGCGGCATGCCCCTGTGCGGACCTGTCCACTGCGACCGACCTCGCGTCCCAGCGGTTCATCCAGGACTACCAGGCGGACTTCGGGGTGCCACCCGGGGCCTTCGCCGCCGAGGCATGGGACGCGGCCGGGATGTTCGTGCGGGCCTTCCGGGCCGGGGCGGCGTCCGCTGATGCTGTCCGGGCGATCCTGTGGGGGACGGAGACGTACCGGGGCCTGGCCGACACCTACGCCTTCCAACCTGACGGCGAACTAACCCGGTCGTCCGCTCCAATCCGTCTATATCGGGACGAAGGAGGACGATGGATCCCGCTCCGGTCTCCGGCCCCCACGCACGCCGGGTGAGGCCCTCCCGCCGCTTGCGCGTGACCGCGATGAGCGGAACGATGGCCCTTTCCACCATAATGGGCCGTCTGGCCCGGGGCGGGACCCGGGGTACGCGCCTCGTGCGAGCAAGGAGGGGACCATGAGGAGTCGCCTGATCGGGATCGTGGCCGTGCTGGCCGTCTTGGGGCTGATCGCCGGGGCGTGCGGTGAGGAGGAGACGCCCGGCGGGGGCGGAACCACGACCGCGCCCGCATTCGAGAGCGAGCTCACTGAGCCCGGTGTGCTCAAGGTTGGATCGTGTCTGGATTTCCCGCCGTTCGAGTCCGTGAAGGGCGGGAAGGAGACGGGCTTCGACGTGGAGCTGACCGAGGCCATCGCGACCAAGCTCGGGCTCCAGGTCGAATGGGTGAGAGCCAACTTCGATACGATCTTCACCGCTGTCGCCGGCCAGAACCATCCATTCGACATGGTCGCCGCCGCGGTGACCGCCACCGGCCCCACCGGCAAGGAACGAGCCCAAATCGTCGACTTCTCCGGCTTCTACTACAACTCCAGGCAATCGCTGGCCGTCAACGTGGACAAGACGCCCGACGTGACGTCGACGGACCAGCTCGGTCAGGGCGACACGGTCGGCGTCCAGAAGGGCACCACCGGGAAGATCTGGGCCGAGGAGAACCTCGTCCCACAGGGGGTCGAGCTCAAGACCTACGCGACGGCGCCCGACGCGTTCCGCGACCTTCAGGCGGGCACCGTCGTCGGGGTCATCAACGATGAGCCTTCATCGGCCGAGATCGTCAAGGAGTTCCCCGGCACCGAGGTGGTGCAGCCCATCGACACCAACGAGAAGTACGCGCTCGCGTTCGCCAAGTACACGCCGAACCTGGTTTCGGCGGTCGACGAGGCGTTGCAGGAGGTCATCGACGACGGGACGTACGCGACGATCTTCGCGAAGTACTTCCCCGGTGTGGAGGTGCCCGAAGAGTTCCAGCCCACGTCCTAAAGCGCCGAAGCCCACCCGAGGCCCGCGCCCTTGTTGGGCGCGGGCCTCGAGCTTCTCGAAGGAGGAGGATCGATGGCCGTAGCAGCTGGGGCGGCGACCGCGATTCGAGAATCGCCGCCGGACGTGATGGGTCCTTCGGCTCCGGTCCCACGGGCGATCTTCTGGTCTGGGATCGTCGCGCTCGTCATGGTCGGCGGCGGCGTGGTGGCCATGCAGCTGTACTACGCCGTCCAGGGCGGGACCCTGACGCCGTCGTGCGTCGAAGGCGGCATCACCCGAGACCTGTTCGGGGCTCGCGGCGTCTGCAACATCGTCACTGCGATGAAAGCTCCGGTGACCTCCTTCCTCCTGTACGTGGGGATTGCGCTCGGTGCCGCGGCCATCGCCGGAGGCTGGGTGCTCTACGGCCGGCAGGACACCCGACGGAAGAAGGAGCACTGCGTCACGGGGGCCATCCTGGGGGTGCAAGCGGTGGTGCTTGGGGCGTTCCTCCTGTGGTTCCGGGCCAGCGATCCCTACACGTTCGCCTTCCAGTTCCTGAACTTCGAACGGATCCAGGGCTTTTGGGGAGGCTTCCTCCGTGCCGCCGCGAACACATTGATCCTGGCCTTCACCGGAGAGCTCGGGGGGATCGTCGTCGGCCTGGCCCTGTCCCTCCTCGCCCTGTCGGCGCGGCGAGCGGTTCGAGCCCCTGCGCGCGCCTACATCAACCTCTTCCGTGGGACCCCCCTGATCTGGCAGCTCTCGTTCTTCTACTTCGGGCTCAACCTGGGGCTCGGTCTCGGCCTGTCCGGCTACGTGACGGCCATCCTGATCTTCACCCTGAACACCGGAGCGTACGCGGCCGAGGTGTTCAGGGCGGGCATCCAGTCGATCGAGCGAGGGCAGATGGAGGCCGCGCGGTCGCTCGGCATGTCGTACCCCAGCGCGCTCCGTTACGCCATCGTCCCCCAGGCCGTCCGGCGCGTGATCCCGCCGTTGATGAACGAGTTCGTCATCCTGATCAAGGACACCTCGCTCATCATCGTCCTCGGACTGACTGCGACCGAGCTCGACCTGTACAACTACGCCCGGGAGGGGTACGCGGACACGTTCAACGCCACCTTCTTCGTCGTGGTCGCCCTCGGGTACCTCGTCGTGACCCTGCCGCTGATCCGTCTGGTGAACATGGCGGAGAAGAAGCTTCGGAGCGGCCTGGTGAGCATCGCGGGAGCGCCGACATGATGAATGCGGACGACAACGTGGTGGTTCGCCTCGAGGGCATCCACAAGTGGTTCGGAGATCATCACGTCCTGCGGGGGATCGACCTCGAGCTGGACGCGGGCGAGGTCCAGGTGGTCATCGGGCCCTCGGGCTCCGGGAAATCCACCTTGCTTCGGTGCGTGAACCTGTTGGAGATCCCGAGCGAGGGGCACGTGTGGTTCGAGGGACACGACATCACCGACATCAGGACGGACCTGAACGCCGTTCGTACCCGGATGGGCATCGTGTTCCAGGCCTTCAACCTGTTCCCGCACATGACCGCCCTCCGCAACATCACGATCGCCCTGGAGAAGGTGCTCCAGGTCGATGCGAACGAGGCCAGGGACCGGGCCATGGAGCAGCTCGCCCGGGTGGGCCTAGCCGCAAAGGCCGACGCCTATCCGGGCGCGCTCTCCGGCGGCCAGCAGCAGCGGGTGGCCATCGCCCGCGCCCTGGCCATGCGGCCGAGCCTGATGCTGTTCGACGAGGTGACCTCGGCCCTGGACCCGGAGCTCGTCGGCGAGGTGCTCGACGTCATCAAGCAGCTCGCGGAGGAGGGGATGACCATGATGGTTGTCACCCACGAGATGGGGTTCGCCCGGGAGGTCGGGACCTGGTTGATCTTCACCGATGGCGGGATGGTCGTTGAGCGGGGGAAGCCCAGGGAGGTCTTCGCCAACCCGCAGACCGAGCGATTGCAACAGTTCCTGGCCAAGGTGCTGTGAGGTCACGGTGAACTCGGCCCGGGCCCGGGGGATCCTGGCGGTGGCGGCGGTGGCCGTGGTGGTCCTTTCGCCAGTGGTGTGGAAGAAGACGGCCCGTCCCGCCTACGTGGTCACGGCCATCGACTATCACTTCCACGATGCGCACCCCACGACCCCGATCGGCCCGGGCCGAGACCTCGTCGTAAAGAACGTCGGGCGGAACGTCCACAACGTCACGATCCCCGGGACGACGTACTCAGAGGATGTGAGGCCCGGCGACCGCCTGGTGATCCGGGGCATCGCCGCGTTCCTGGGGGGACCGGGTGAGTATCCGTTCCTCTGCCGATTCCACGAGTCGCTGCGGATGACCGGGGTGATCGTCATCGCTCGATGACGGCACGGCGAGGGCGATCGGATCAATCGGAGATGACAAAGACGGGCCGAGGAACCTTTGGAGCCGCTCACGCCTTCCCCATACGCGAGCGTTGTCTACTCGGTTCCTCGACCCGTCAAATGCAGGCCCCAAGCGACCCGGGCTCCCGGTCGACGGTCCCGCCCTTCCGGGAGGATGATCGCCTCAGGAACTCGCGCCCCTTCGGTGAATCTCTCTCCCGGAGGCGTTTCCGGCCTCCCGGTCCCAGCGGCCGCTCGGGACCGGAGCGAAATCTAGGCGAGGTGCGTGTGACCTGTCAACGCGAAACGCCCACTTGCACTGCAACGGATTCGAAACAACCACGCTGGTAGCGAGGCGCTTCGTTCGGCGGAAGAAAGAGTGACAACGATCGACGATCGTCCGTCATTCCGAGCGCGACTCAGGCCCCCGCCGCGATCAGGACGAGCTCGGTCCCGAGTCCCAACACGAATCCGGCGAACACGCCCCACAACGTGATCTCCCAGGACAACCGACGACCCGCGCCGAACAGCTCGCCGACGA